>JBBRGH010000011.1:0-23132 GCA_038240915.1 Gemmatimonadales bacterium
TGTCGGCCGAGGCCGCGCCTACCGCGGTCCGCCGGGCGAGGAGCGTGTCGAACCAGTGTTGCGATTGCATCTGCGCGATTTCCGGCCAGAGCACTTCGGCGATGGCGGCGGAGTCGGTGGGGATCGTGCGCCGCGCGACGGCCTGCGCGAACAGCGAGTAGTCGATCCACAGATTGCCCACGTAGAGGGCCGACTCGCGGTTGAGCTGCGCGCCCTTGGGGCCGGCGAGGATCTGCCCGAGCCGCGCCGTCTTGAGCTCGAGATCGCCGGCCGAGGCTGCCCGGTCGGCGTGCGCCGAGAAGAGGTCGCTGAGATTCGAGCATCCGGCGAGGCCGAGCAGTCCGGCGGCGAGCAACAAGCGGCGCATCACGTCTCCAGGAGAAAGTCGTTCGGTCATTTGGCTGCCACACGCAGCGCTCGCACGAGCGCGGGAATCATCGGTTCTCCGCCGAGGCGGGTCAGCCGAAGCGAGAGCGGCACGGTGCGGCGGACATCGGCCGCCAGCTGTACGTCATCCAGCGCGGCGGTCAACCCGGCCAGGCGCGGGGCGGTGCCGGCCCGGAAAGTGAGCCGCGCCTCGTCGCCCCGGACGAGCACATGCTGAAGGCCGAGCACCGCACCGATGACCCGGAGCCGGGCCATGTCGAGCAGCGTCTCGGCCTCCGGCGGCAGCGGGCCGAACCGCTCGCGCATTTCCTCGCGCAGCTGATCAATTTCGCCGGATGACGCCCCTCGCGCCAGTCGCCGATAGAGGTCGAGCTTGACGTCGTCGTCGGCCACATATGCATCCGGCAGGTGCGACGGCTGGTCGAGCACGACGTCCGGCGGCTGCGGCGCGTCCTTGCCGCCCTGCCCCCGGAGCGCCTTGACCGTCTCCTCGAGCCATCGCATGTAGAGGTCGAACCCGACGGCGTGCGCGTGGCCCGACTGCTCCGAGCCCAGAAGATTGCCCGCGCCGCGGAGCTCGAGATCCTTGAGCGCGATCCGATACCCGGCGCCGAGGTCGGTGTGATGCTCGAGCACCTTCAGGCGCTCCTCCGCATCCGCGTCCATCGTGTCGGGGACCACCAGATAGCAGTAGGCCCGGCGGTGGCTCCGGCCCACCCGGCCCCGGAGCTGGTACAGCTGCGCCAGGCCGAGCCGATGGGCGTCGTGCACCACCATGGTGTTGGCGTTGGGGACGTCGAGGCCCGATTCCACGATCATGGTGGAGACGAGTATGTCGACCTCGCCCGACACGAACCCTCGCATGACTCGCTCCAGGCCCTCCACCGCCATCTGCCCATGCGCAACGGCCACCCGGGCCCGTGGCGCCAGCGACCGCACGCGGGCGGCGATCGTCTCGATCGTCTCGATGCGATTGTGGACGAAGAACACCTGACCCCCGCGATCGAGCTCCCGCGCGAAGGCCTCCTCCAGGAGTCCATCGTCCCACGGCTCCACGAAGGTGAGTACCGGCGAGCGGTCGCGCGGCGGCGTCTCGATCAGCGTCAGGTCCCGCAGTCCGGCCAGCGACAGGTGCAGCGTCCGGGGAATCGGGGTCGCCGTGAGCGTGAGCACGTCGACTTGGAGCCGGAGCTCCTTGAGCCGCTCCTTGTGCTTCACCCCGAAGCGATGCTCCTCGTCCACCACCAGCAGGCCGAGGTCCTTGAACAGCACGTCCTTGGAGAGGAGCCGGTGGGTGCCGATGATGACGTCGATGCCGCCCGCGGCGAGCCGCTCGAGCGCCTGCTTCTGCTCCTTGGCCGTCCGGAAGCGGGACAGCACCTCGATCTTCACCGGATAATCGGCCAGCCGCTCGACGAAGGTGCGGCCATGCTGGTCGGCGAGAATGGTGGTCGGCACGAGGACCGCGACCTGCTTTCCTCCCTGCACCGCCTTGAACGCCGCCCGAACCGCCACCTCCGTCTTGCCGTAGCCGACGTCCCCGACGAGGAGGCGGTCCATCGGGCGGGCCTGCTCCATGTCCCGCTTGATGTCGTCGGTCGCCTTCCGCTGGTCGGGCGTGTCTTCGTAGAGGAACGCCGACTCGAGCTCGCGCTGCCAGCGCGTATCCGGTGGGAAGGGATAACCGCCGGTGACGCTCCGCCGGGCGTAGAGGTCGAGCAGCTCGGCCGCCATCTGCTTGATGGCCGTCCGGGTGCGGTCCCGCACCTTCTGCCAGGATGTGCCGCCGAGGCGGTGGAGCTTCGGGGGCGGACGGTCTCCGTCATCGCCGGCGTCGCGATAGCGCTCCAACTGGTCGAGCCGGTAGAGCGGGACGTTGAGCCGGTCGCCGCCCTCGTACTCGACGACGGCGACTTCGAAGGTGCTTTCGCCCACGCGGACGGTGTCGATGCCGCGAGAGATGCCGATGCCATGATCGAGGTGGACCACGTAGTCGCCGACGGTCAGCGCCCCGGTGGCCGACGACGGCGCGGCCTGGCGGTATCGCCGGGACCGGCGGAGCCGGCGGGCGCGGCGGAAGATCTCGTGGTCGGTCAGCACCCGGAGCGAGGGCATCACGAACCCGCCGTCGAGCGCCCCGATCGCGAGGGTGGCGCGGCCGCCGCCGCGACTGCCCTCCTCCAGCAGCTCCTCCAGCCGCTCGAGCTGGCCCTCGTTGTCGCACAGGATCAGCGTCGGCGGCGAACCGCCCAAGAGCCCGCGGAGCCGGTTGAGGTCCCGGTCGATCCTTTCCGGGGGGAAGAAGCCGAACTGGAGGTCCACCAGCTCGTCCCGCAGCAGCAGCCGGGGAAAGGCCGCCAATCGTGCGCTCCACGACTCCGGCGCGTCGAGGATGTCCTCCCGGCTGGGGACGTCCTCGCCAAGGCGACGGGCCACTTCCAGGTGGTGCTTGGCCTCGCTCCAGGCGCGCTGGACCTCGTCCCGGTCAGGCCCGGCGGCCTCCTCGATCAGGATGGTGTCCGACGGCAGCAGCTCCAGCAGCGAGCGGCGGAGTGGGTCGCCGGCGACCGCAGGAGGGTCCTCCCGGACGGCGGCCGTGGTGATCGGCAGGATGGTGATCTCGCTCAGCTCCTGGAGCGAACGCTGCGTGGTGAGGTCGAAGCCGCGGATCGACGAGACGTCATCGCCCCACCACTCGAGCCGGGCCGGTGCCGCCATCCCGAAACCGTAAACGTCAAGAATGCCGCCCCGGACGCTGAACTCGGCGACTTCGGTCACCGTCGCCACCTTCCGGTACCCCATCCGCTCCAGGGTGGCCGCCACGTCGCCGGGCGGCCGCCGCTCGCCGGTCGCCACCCGGAGGCGGAGCCGCTCGAGCGCGGCCGGCATCATCGTTCGCTCGGCCGTGGCGCGCGAAGTGGTCACCAGGACCCGGAGCCGCCCCTGCAGCAGCGCCTCGATCGTCTCGGCCCGCTCGCCCGCGATCTCGTAGTGGGGCTCGTCCTCCCCCAGCGCCTCGCGCTGGGGATAGAGCGCCACACCTTCGTCGGTCAGATGCGCCAGGTCCGTGAGCCAGCGCTCGGCGTCGCCCGGCGTGGGGGCCACGATCGTCAGGAGCCGATGCGGAAACCGGGCGGCCAGCCAGGCGGCGAGCACCGCGCCGCTCGAGCCGGGAAGCCCGCCCAGCCGGAGGGCCTGGGCCCGACCCGGCAGCCGCTCGGCCAGCTCGATCGCGGCCGGCGAGCGGCCGAAGGCGTCGAGAACGGGGCGCAGTTTCATGTCGGGTTCCGCCGCCAGAGGCTCGCCAGCGCCATCTCAGCGAGGCCCAGGATCAGCGCGGCCCAGAGGAGGGCGCCCCGCAGGTCGCCCCGCGCGGCCGAGCCGAACGCGGCGCCGCCGGCGTCCTCGAGCGAGAGGATCCGGGCGCCCCGCCAGAGCTGCCGGGTCTCGGCGTCGCTCGCGCGGGCCAGGCGCGACTCGCGAGGATCGATGTTGGCGGTGATCGCACCGACCGTGTCCGCGCCGGCCAAGAGGTAGTAGGCGCCAGGCTCGCCGGGGCGGAACATGCCGCCGCCCTCCACCCGCCAGTCCCGCTCGCCCTGGCGCACCTCGGACACCTGGTCGGGGAGGGCCACGGGATCGCCGGGCGCGCCCTGGGCCAACGACACCTCGCCCCGGGCCAGCCGGTTGAGCAGGGCATCCATGAACGGCATGAACCCGGCCGACACCGGCAGGTCGGTCCAGGCAGGATCGAGCCGACTGCCGAGCAGAACCACGTCTCCGGTGCGCACCAGCCAGGGCGCGCCGCCGGCGGTGGCCAGCACACCGGTCCGTCCGCTTCCGGACGGCTGGAGCTGGTAGCGCCGGAGCACCCGCACCCGTCCGACCAGCGGACCGCTGTCGGTGGTGGCAGGCGACAGCACCGGCGGACCGTAGCGCCAGGCCACGCCCCGGGCCGCGAGCGCGCGGTTGAGGGCGCCGATCGCCGCCCCGTCCTCCGGCGGCTGCACGATCGAGCTGCCCCGCCCGAGCCGCCCCAAGACCACCTCGCCGCCGCGGGCAATCCGGCGGTTGGCCTGGAGCACCTCGCAGGCGGCGGCGACGAACCGGCTGGCGGAATCCCAGTCCACCCGCGCCACCGGCGCCACCCGCACCACGCCGATCCGCCTGTCGTCCATCCGCAGCTCGTCCGGATCGAGCTCCGCGTCCGCGTCCCACCAGCCGCTGGGAGCGCCAGGCATGGTGAGCACGGCGGCGCCGCCGACCCGGGCAAGCGCCTGCCGGGCGGGCCGCGTGCCCAGCCGGGCGCTGACCGGCGTCCCTCCGCCCGAGTCGCCCACCAGGGAGACCGTGAGCCGCCCGCCCTCTGACCCCCACGGCTGCGGGCCCGTCTCCAGCCGCCCGATGCCCACGTTCGCGGGTGGCGCCTGGTCGGGCCGGCCCACGATCAGCGGCACCCGGACGTCGGCCGGCGAGACCGCGCTTGCCTGGAGGTCGGACAGCAGGACGATCTCACCCGGTCGCGGGTCGCCTGCCAGAATTTCACCGGCCAGGGCGACGGCTACCCCCAGATCCAGCCGGCGCGGGGAGACCGCGAGGCCCGCCACCTGGTCGAGCAGCGCCTGCCGGTCGCCCCGGCGCGGGAGCCCGTCGGCGGTGAGCAGCCAGAGGGCGTCGTCCGGAGTGGACCGGCCGAGCACCCGGCGCGCCGCGGCCTGCAGTTGGGCCAGCCGTGCCGTCCCCGCCACCACCACGCCGCTGCTGGGCGAGTTGTCCACTACCACGACCAGCGCGCTGGGCGCATGCCCGGCCACGCCGCTCCGGGGCAGCGTCGGGCCGGCGGCGGCCAGGACCAGGGCGATCAGCAGCAGGGTGCGGAACAGGAGGAGCAGCAGGTGCTGGAGCTTGAGACGACGCTGATGCTCCCGGGTGGTGGTGATGAGGTAGCGGACCGCCGGAAACACGACGGTCGGCGGCTCGCGGCGGGCCAGCAGGTGGAGCAGGATGGGGATCGCCGCGGCGACGAGTCCGGCCAGTGCCCACGGGTGCAGAAACCCGATCATGCCGCCCGCGGCGACGGCGCGAGCGCCTCGCGAAGCACGATGCCGTACGGCGTGTCGGTCGTGACCTGGTGGTATCCGATGCCATGGCGCCGGCACGCCAGCCGCCATTCCCGCACCACCGCCTGGACCGTGTCGCGGTAGGCGCCGGCCCAGTCGCGCGGCCGGAGAATGACCGCGGCGCGAGTCTCGGGATCCTCGAACCGCGCTTCGGCGGGCCCGGCGAGCGCCACTTCGGCCGGATCCATGAGGTGGAGCACCAGTACCTGGTGGCCGCGATGGCGGAGGAAGCGCAGGGCCTTGAGCGCGAGGTCGCGGTCGAGCAGCAGGTCGGACACGAAGACCACCAGGCCCCGGCGGCGCAGCTGGTTCACCACCCGGCGGAGGGCGGGTTCGGCGGCGGTTCCCTGCCCGGCCTCGAGCGCGCCGAGGGTGCCCAGCAGTTGCCGCCAGTGGCTGAGCCGCGCCCGGGGCGGCAGCACGGTGCGGACATCGTCATCGAAGGTGATGAGGCCGGTCGCGTCCCGCTGGCGGAGCAGGACGAGGGACAGAGCGGCGATCAACCGCTGGGCGTAGGCGAGCTTGGGCAGCCGGGTCTCGGGATCGCCGGTCCAGGCCATCGACCGGCTGGCATCGCACACCACCATGGCCCGGAGGTTGGTCTCCTCCTCGAACTGCTTGACGTAGAGCCGGTCGTTGCGGCCGAGGATCTTCCAGTCCACGTAGCGGAGCTCGTCGCCCGGCTGGTACATCCGGTGCTCGGCGAACTCCACGGAGAAGCCGCGCCGCGGGGAGCGGTGCAGGCCGGACAGGAAGCCTTCGACGACCCCTTCGGTGACGACTTCGAGCCCGCCGAGCTTGGAAACCTCGAAGGGGTCGAGCAGGTCGAGACGGGAGCGGGCCGGAGACGAGGCGGGGCGGTTCATGCAGCCTTCAATCGTAGGGCAGTGGGTGACCGGTGGCAATCGGCCAGTGGTGACACCTGTCCTCTCCCGAGGACACATCCGGGCCGGCCTCCGCCCGGGGGGTCCATGCCAACGCTTTACCTCTGCCTATCTTATGCCGATACCGTCTGGTGGCACATTGCCTGCTTACAAGGCATGGATACGCTGGAAACCGTCCGGAGGGTTCATGCTCGTCGCGCTGGGATGGCTGCTGCTGGCCGCCGTCCCCTCCCCCCGCTCCATCACAACCGACACCGCCCGTCCCGCCGCCCACCGGCCGGCGGCCGGCCGGGTCATGGTCTGGAGCGACCGGGACGAGCCTTACCGGCGAGGGGATGGCGCGCGGGTCTACGTCAGCGTGGACGAGCCGTCCTACGTCGCCGTCTTCCGGGTGGATACCGACGGCCGCCTCCGGATTCTTTTTCCTCGTGAGCCCTGGTCCGACAGCTACGTCCGGGATCAGGACGAGCTCGAGGTGACCGGCGGCCGGGACGGCCGCGCCTTCCTGGTGGACGACGATCCCGGCGTCGGCTACCTCTTCGCCGTCGCCGCGGCCGAGCCGTTCGACTTCCGGGACCTCACCCGAGGCGACTACTGGGACTACCGGCTGATCGACGGCGGCCGGATCCGGGGCGACCCGTACGTCCGGCTGACCGACCTGGCCGCCCGGCTCTCACCCGCGGGCGACTACGACTACGACATCGCGCCCTATTACGTGGACCAGCGCTACGACTACCCCCGCTTCGTCTGTTACGACTGCCACGCCTACGCCAGCTCCACCGAGTGGGATCCCTATCGGGCGTCCTGCACGCGGTACCGCGTGGTGGTCCGCGATGATCCCCGCTACTACCCCTACCGGTACGGCGGGCGGAACGTGGTCGCCGACCGCCCGGCCCATCCGGGGCCCCGCTTCGTCTTCCGGGATGCCGCCCCGGGACGGCCCGCAGCAGGTGCCAACCAGCCGAACCGCCGGGGTGATGACGGTGATCCCGGCCGGACCAGCGAGGACGTGGGCGGCCCCGGCTCGGTGCCGGCGCCGCGCCTTCCCTCGCTCCGGACCCGCGACCGAGAGCCCACCCCCGAGCCCTCGCCGGCCCGGCCGCTGCTCGATGAGCGGCGGCGGATCGAGCGCCGGCGCGAGCAGCGCGAGCGGGACGACAGTGCCGGCGAGACGCCCGATGGCCTCCGGCCCACCAGGGACCCACCCCGGAGCACGGGCGAGCCGGAGCTCCGCCGCCGCCGCCCGTGAGGTCGGCATCACGCTATACTCCCCCCATGCGAATTCCAGTGCTCCTCGGCCTCGCCCTCGCGGCGGGGCCGCTCCGTGCCCAGACGGCGGGACCGCAGGAACGGGCCGCCGCCAGCATCACCGCGGCCGACGTGGCCCATCACATCGGCGTCATCGGCGACGATTCCATGCTGGGGCGTGATACCCCGAGCCGCGGGCTCGACCTGACGGCGCGCTACGTGGCCGCGCAGTTCCGCCGCTACGGCCTCCGTCCCGGCGGCGACGGTGGCGACTGGTTCCAACGCTATCCGATCACCCGGCGCCGGTTCGAGCCGGCCCGCTCGCGCGTGGTGCTGACGTCGGGCCGAACCGAGGCGGTGGCGGGCTTCGACCGCTCCGCGCGGTACGTCCAGGGGACGGTGCCCGGGAAGCCGCTCACCGGGGCGACCGTCCTGGTCGGCGGCCGGCTCGACCCCGGCCAGGTGAGCCGGATGCCGCTCCGCGACCGGATCGTGGTCTACGCGCCGGCCGCCGGGGACCAGCCGTCGGTGCCGGCGATCCAGGTGACCCGCGCCCTCCGGCTGGCGGGGCCGCAGGCCGTGCTCCTGATCTCCGACCTGGACTCCGGGACCTTCGCCCGCCGGATTCCCCAGGTGATGTCGCCGCGGACCGCGGTGGACCTGCGGCTGGCCACCCCCGTGTTCCTGGAGCTGAGCGAGGCGGCCGTGGCTCCGGCCCTCAGGGCCGCGAGGGTCGATCTCCGGGCGACGCGGGCAGACACGGCGCCCGTCTTCCGCGAGCTGCCGGCGCTGCGCGCCCGGGTCGAGCTCACGGACTCGGTGCTGGCGACGCTGACCGCGCCCAACACCATCGGCATCCTCGAGGGGAGCGATCCGCGGCTCCGGCAGGAGTATCTGGTCTTCTCGGCGCACATGGACCACATCGGGGTGACGCCGGGCCTGGCCGACAGCGTCAACAACGGCGCCGATGACGATGCCTCGGGCACCACCGGCGTGATCGAGCTGGCGAAGGCATTCAGCCGTCCGGGCGCGCGGCCGCGCCGGTCGATCATCTTTCTGACGGTGAGCGGCGAGGAGAAGGGGCTCTGGGGCAGCCGCTACTTCAGCGAGCACCCGGCGGTGCCGGTCGACCGGATCGTGGCCGACCTCAACATCGACATGATCGGGCGCAACTGGCGGGACACGATCGTCGCTATCGGGAAGGAGCACTCGGATTTGGGCACCACGCTGAACCGGGTCAACCGGGCTCATCCCGAGCTGGGCATGACGGCGATCGACGACCGCTGGCCCGAGGAGCGCTTCTACTTCCGCTCGGACCACTACAACTTCGCCCGGAAGGGCGTGCCGATCCTGTTCTTCTTCAACGGCGTCCATCCCGACTACCACCGGCCCTCCGATTCACCGGACAAGATCGACGCCGAGAAGGAATCACGGATCCTCCGGCTGCTCTACTTCCTGGGGCGCACCGTCGGCGATGCCGATGCCCGGCCCCGGTGGAACCCGGACAGCTACCACACCATCGTGGACGACCCCGCCGGGCGATGACGCGGCTGGAGGAGCTCACCAGCGGGTGAGCAGCACCCCCGCCACGATCAGCACCGCCCCCACCGCCTGCAGCGGGCGGGCGTGCTCGCCCAGCATGACCCACGCGGCACTGACCGCGATCAGGGGCGTGAGGCACATGTAGATCGCAGTCCGGGTCCCGCCCACCGCCTGCACGCTCCGGTTCCACAGCAGATACGCCACCACCAGCGAGAGCACCGTCGCGTAGGCGACGGCGGCCCAGGCCGTCCCCGGCACCGCGGCCCACTGGAGCCGGAGCAGGCCGGGCAGGCCCACCAGCAGCAGGCCGGGCATCCCGGCGAGGGTCGTGACCGTGGTGACGCGAAGCGGGGAGAAGCCGGCGGGCAGGGTGCGGAGTCCGACCGTGTAGCCGGCCCAGCAGAGCACGGCCAGGACCGTGAGCAGGTCGCCGGCGATGGTGCCCGAGGAGAACTCGACTCCGCTGGTGGCGATGACCAGCACCACGCCGACGGTGCCCAGGACGATGCCGCCCGCCATCCGCCGGGTGATCCGCTCCAGCCCGGCGAGTCCGGCCACGACGGCCACCACGGTCGGCACCGTCGCCAGGATCAGGGAGCTGTTGGTGGCGCTGGTCCGGGCCAGGCCGAGGACGAAGGCGATCTGGTAGCAGGTGTTGCCCACCACGCCGAGCAGCACCAGCCGCCGGACGTCGGCCCGCGGCAGGTCGGCCCGGCCCTCGGTGACCCGGAGGATGAGCCAGAGCAGCAGGCTCGCGAGCACAAACCGGATGGCGGTGAACGGCAGGGCTGGAATCTGCCCGATCGCGAACTTGGTGACGCTGAAGTTGACGCCCCAGATGAGGCACACGACCAGCATGCCCGCGTCGGCGGCGGAGAGCCGGGCGGCGGCGCGGTCGGAGCCGGGATCGGACGGGGGCGTGCGCACGGCGCGAAGATACACGCGACC
Organism: Gemmatimonadales bacterium; assembly: GCA_038240915.1. Lineage (GTDB taxonomy): Bacteria > Gemmatimonadota > Gemmatimonadetes > Gemmatimonadales > GWC2-71-9 > CAVVWJ01. The sequence goes on from JBBRGH010000011.1 coordinate 10,130, forward strand.
GGGCCGCCTGCCCACCCGACCCCCTGCCCTTATATTCCCGCCATGTCCCAGGCCCGCATTCGCAATTTCTGCATCGTCGCGCACATCGATCATGGCAAATCGACCCTCGCGGACCGGCTCATCGAGACCACCGGCGCGGTCGAGAAGCGCCAGATGCGCGAGCAGCTGCTCGACACGATGGACCTCGAGCGCGAGCGCGGGATCACCATCAAGCTGAACGCCGTCCGGATGAGCTACCCGGCGGCCGACGGGGTGACCTACGAGCTCAACCTGATCGACACCCCGGGCCACGTGGACTTCACCTACGAGGTCTCGCGGTCGCTGGCGGCCTGCGAGGGTGCCATCCTGGTGGTGGACGCGTCGCAGGGGATCCAGGCCCAGACGCTGAGCAACCTGTTCCTGGCGATGGACGCCGGGCTCGAGATCATCCCGGTGCTCAACAAGATCGACCTCCCGGGCGCCGAGCCCGAGCGGCGGGCCCAGGAGATCATGGACCTGATCGGCGCCCGGCGGGAGGAGATCCTGGCCGTCTCCGCCAAGGAGGGAACCGGTGTCCCCGCCCTGCTCGAGGCGATCGTGGCCCGGGTGCCGCCGCCGCGCGGGCAGGAGGACGCCCCCCTCCGGGCGCTCATCTTCGACTCCTATTACGACCGCTACCGGGGTGCGATCCCCAGCATCCGGGTGGTGGACGGAACCGTGCGCGAGGGAATGGAGATCGCCTTCGGCGCCCACCCGGACGACGTCTATCACGTGGACGAGGTGGGCTATCTCCAGCTGGGCCAGCATCCCGCGCACGAGCTCGAGGCCGGCGAGGTGGGCTACCTCGTCGCCAGCCTGCGCCAGGTCCGCGACGCCCGCGTGGGCGACACCATCCTCGACGCCCACGACCGCGCGGCCCAGCTGCTACCGGGCTACCGCGACGTCAAGTCGATGGTGTTCGCCGGCATCTATCCGACCGACTCCGACCAGTACGAAGGTCTCCGCGACGCGCTGGAGAAGCTGGTGCTCAACGACGCCAGCCTGCAGTACGAGCCCGAGTCGTCCACCGCGCTCGGCTTCGGCTTCCGCTGCGGCTTCCTCGGCCTGCTCCACATGGAGATCGTGCAGGAGCGGCTGGAGCGCGAGTTCAACCTCAGCCTGATCACCACGGTGCCGACGGTGGAGTACCACGTCTACCGCACCGACGGCGAGATGATCCTGCTGGAGAACCCGAGCCACCTGCCCGACCCGGCCGAGATCGACCGGATCGACGAGCCCTATGTGAAGGCGCGGATCATGGCCCCCGCCGACTACATCGGCGGGATCATGAAGCTGGGGCAGGAGCGCCGCGGGGTGTACCACGGGATGCACTACCTCGACACCGCCCGCGTCGAGTTCGACTTCGAGTTCCCGCTGGGCGAGATCGTGCTCGACTTCTACGACAAGCTCAAGTCGCTCTCCCGCGGCTACGCGTCGCTCGACTACGAGATGGCGGGCTACCGGGAGTCGGATCTCGTCAAGCTCGACATGCTCATCAACGGCGATCCGATCGACGCCTTCAGCGTCATCATCCACCGCGACAAATCGCAGGAGTGGGGCCGCAAGGTCGCCGAGAAGCTGAAGGAGCTGATCCCGCGGCAGCTGTACCAGGTGGCGATCCAGGCGGCGATCGGCAACAAGGTCATCGCGCGGGAGACGATCTCGGCGTTCCGGAAGGACGTGCTCGCCAAGTGCTACGGCGGCGACATCACCCGGAAGCGCAAGCTCCTCGAGAAGCAGAAGGAGGGGAAGAAGCGCATGAAGCAGATCGGCGCCGTCGAGATCCCGCAGGAGGCGTTCCTGGCCGTCCTCCAGGTGGACTGATGGGCGGCGGGGCCCTGGTCATCCAGACGGCCTTCCTCGGGGACGTGGTCCTCACCACGCCGCTCCTGGCGGCGGTGGCCGAGCGGCACGGGCCGGTGGACGTGGTGACGACGCCGGCGGCGGCGGCGCTGCTCGACCCCCATCCGTCGGTCCACGCGGTCATCCGCTACGACAAGCGCGGGGCCGATCGCGGACTCCGCGGCCTGTGGCGGCTGGGCCGCGCGCTCCGGGCCCGCCGCTACGCGGTCGCCTATCTTCCGCACCGGTCGTGGCGCTCGGCAGCCCTGGCGCTCCTGGCCGGGGCGGCGGAACGGATCGGGTTCGCCGACAGCCCCGCCCGGGCCAGCTACACCCGTCGGCTGCCGCGGCCGGCAGCGGGGCACGAGGCGGAGCGGCTGCTGGCGCTCGCGCCCGCGGGAAGCCAGGCCGGCCCGGTATCGCTCGGCCTGACGGCGGCGGACCGCGACGAGGCCGACCGCTGGCTGCGTGAGCGGGGCATCGCGCCGGGATTCGTGGCGCTGGCGCCGGGCTCGATCTGGGGCACCAAGCGCTGGCCGGGCTATCCGGCGCTGGCCGCGGCGCTGGACGCGCCCGTGGTGGTGGTCGGGGGACCCGAGGACGGCGCCCTCGCCGACCAGATCGTGGCGGCGGCCGGCCGCGGCCACCGGGCAGCCGGCGAGCTCGGGCTCCGGGCCTCGGCGGCGCTGATCGCCCAGGCGGCGGTCCTCGTCACCAACGACTCGGCCCCGCTGCACCTGGCCACCGCGGCCGGCACGCCGGTGATCGCGATCTTCGGCCCGACGGTGCCGGCCTTCGGCTTCGGTCCGCGCGGCGCCCGGGATGTGGTGGTGGAGCATCCGACGCTCGCCTGTCGGCCCTGCTCGGCGCATGGGCCCCAGGTCTGCCCGCTGGGCCATCACCATTGCATGACAGAGCTGCCGGTGGCGTCCGTCCTCTCGGCGGTGGCGGCCGTGACCGGCATGGAGGCGCAGGGTGCGATTCGTTCTCGGGATTGACATCGGAGGGACCAACCTCGTTGTCGGCAGCGTCGCCGAGGACGGGTCCACCGTGCTGGCCCCGGCCAGCGAGCCGACCCACTCGGAGGCCGGGGCGACCGACGTCCTCGACCGGCTGGTGAGCCTGGCCGAGCGAACCATCGCGGCCACCCGGAAAGAAGCGCCCGGCGCCGAGATCATCGGCGTGGGCGTCGGCGCGCCCGGGCCGCTCGACACCACCCGGGGCATCGTCCTGCTCACGCCCAACCTGGGCTGGGTCAACCTGCCGCTGCGGCAGATCATCCACGACCGGCTCCAGCTGCCGGCCTGGCTCGACAACGACGCCAACTGCGCCGTGCTGGGCGAGTGGTGGGTCGGCGCGGCCCGGGGGGCGCGGCACGCGATCGGGATCACCATCGGCACCGGCATCGGCGGCGGGATCATTCTGGACGGCCGGCTCTATCACGGGGCCTCGGATGTGGCAGGCGAGATCGGCCACACCACGATCGACACCGAGGGCCGCCGCTGCAAGTGCGGCAACTACGGCTGCCTCGAGGCCTATGCGTCGGGGCCCAACATCGCGCTCCGGGCGGTGGAAGAGCTGGAGGCGGGCGCCGAGAGCCGGCTCCGGACGCTGGTGAACGGCGACTTCCGGAAGATCACGGCTCAGACCGTCTACCAGGCCGCGGCCGACGGGGACGAGCTCGCGCTCGAGGTGGTGAACGACACCGCCAAGTTCCTCGGCGTCGGGATCGGCAACCTGCTCAACGTGTTCAACCCCGAGGTCGTGGTGGTGTGCGGCGGCGTCACCCTGGCCGGCGACCACCTGTTCGAACCGCTCCGGCGCGAGGCGGCCCGGCGCGCCTTCAAGCCGGCGGTGGCCGCCTGCCGGATCGTGCCCGGCGAGCTGGCAGGCACGGCCGGCGTCTACGGCGCGGCCAAGGCCTTCCTCGAGCAGGCGGCCGCGGGTGCCTAAGGTCGGCATCGTCGGCTCGCTGGTCTGGGACCTCATCCACGGCCGGGACCCGCTGGCGCCCGTCACCGAGGAGTGGGGCGGCATCGCCTACGCGCTCGGCGGGCTCGACGCCAGCCTCCCGGCCGACTGGGAGATCGTCCCGCTGATCAAGGTCGGCCGCGACCTGGCGCCCGAGGCGGCCGAGCTGCTGGCCGGGCTGGCCCGGCTCACGCCGGGCGGGCGCTGCGTCGAGGTGCCGGCGCCCAACAACCGGGTGGTGCTGCACTATCAGTCGGCCGAGCGGCGCTGCGAACGGATGAGCGGGGGGGTCCCGGGCTGGACCTGGGGCGAGCTCGGGCCGATGGTGCGGGATCTCGACGCGATCTATCTCAACTTCATCTCCGGGTTCGAGCTCGCCCTGGGCACCGCGCAGGCCCTGCGCCAGGGCTTCCACGGCCCGATCTACGCCGATCTCCACAGCCTGTTCCTCGGCATCCAGCACGACGGGATGCGGGTGCTCCAGCCGCTGGCCGATCCGACCGCCTGGTTCCACTGTTTCGACGTGGTCCAGCTCAACGAGGACGAGATGCGTCAGCTGTCGCCGGATCCGTTGTCGCTCAGCGCCCAGGCGCTCGGGGCGGGCACGTCGCTGCTGGTGGTGACGCTGGGGCCCAAGGGCGCAGCCTACGTAGCGGCGCCGGGCTTCGACCGGCTGGGGCGGGCAGCGGCGGGCGGGCGCAGCGGGAGCGGCCTGGCGGCGCGGACCGCGCTGGTCCCGGCTCAGCTGGTGGCGGCGATCGACCCCACCGGCTGTGGCGACGTCTTCGGCGCCGCCGCCTGCGCCCGGCTCCTGGCGGGGGACGGGATCGAGGACGCCCTCCGGCAGGCCACGGCGATGGCCGGGCGCAACGCCACCCTCCGCGGGGCCGGCGGCCTGAGCCGCCACCTGCGCGGGGAGCTGCTGGTGCCATGACCCGGGTCATCGAAGTGCCGGCCTCGTTCGACGATCGCTCCTTCGAGCAGTTCGCCGGTGCGTTCGGCGCCTGGCCGCCGGAGGAGAAGATCCTGATCGACGCCCGGGGGGCGCAGTGGTCCTCGCCGTTCGGGCTGCTCGCCATGCTCACGGCCGGGCAGGCGCTGGCCGAGGCCAAGCGCGAGCGGCCGCTGTTCACGATCCCCCTCAACGAGGACGTCAAGCGCTACTGGGCGCGGGCCGGTTTCTTCCACTATGCGGCCGAGCTGTTCGAGCTGCATGGCAAGGTGCCCAAACTGGCGGCGAGCGGCCCGTCGGACGTGCTGCTCGATGTGACACCCGTCCGGGCCACCGAGGACGTGCACGAGGTGGTGGAGAAGATCTCCCAGGGTGCCTCGCGCATCCTCCATGGCGAGCTGGGCCTGGAGATGAAGGCCACGCTGCGGTTCAGTATGGCGCTTTCGGAGGCATGCCAGAATATTGTGGAGCACGCGGGCACCAGCGGCTGGGTGGCGGTGCAGGCGTACACGTTCCGCCGCCGGCTGGGCCGGCGGGTGGTGGTGATCGCGGTGAGCGACGCCGGCATCGGCTTCCGTCGCTCGCTCGAGAGTGCCCACGCCAAGCGCTTCGGCGAGCGCTGGGGCGACGGCGCCGCGCTGGAAGCGGCGCTGATCCAGGGCGTCAGCCGCTTTCGCGATCCCGGTCGCGGCCAGGGTCTGGCGTTCATCAAGCGGTTCCTGGACCAGTGGAAGGGCAAAATCTCGATCCGGAGCGGCACCGCCCGGCTGGCGATCGTGCCGCCCTGGGACGAGGACGTCCCGCTGGCCGAGCATCTCCCGTTCTTCCCCGGAGCCCAGGTGCAGATCATCATCCCCGCGCAGGACGCCCAGGCCCGATGATCCAGACCATCCACATCGGCCACCTGCTGCGCGAGACCGTCGCCTCCCCCTACCGGAACCTCGTCACCCGCCCCACCGGCGCCGCCATCCGGACCCGGATCCAGGAAACCCTGGCCGGCTCCGACTGCCTGACTGCCCTGCTCGACTTCTCCGGGATCGAGCTGCTCGACTTCAGCTGCGCCGACGAGGTGGTAGCCAAGCTGCTGCTGGACGACGCGGAGCACGGCCGGGTCTTCGTAGTGCTCCAGGGGCTCCGGGAAGATCAGCACGAGGCGATCGAGCATGTGCTCACCCACCACGGGCTGGCCGTGGCGGCGGTGGCCGAGGGCGGGGCCCGCACCGGGCAGCGGTTGCTCGGGAGCGTCCCGCCCGATGCCAGCGCGGCATTCGCCTGCGTCTGCGACCGGGGCGCCCTCACCGCCCCCGACCTGGCGTCGCTGCTCGACTGGATGGTGACCCGGGCGGAGGCGGCGCTGGCGACACTGGCCGGCCACCGCCTGCTTCGCGCGGAGGACGACCGGTACCTGCCGCTGCCGATCGCATGAAAGGCCGCCGCACCGCCGGCCTGTCCACGACGGCCATTCACGGCGTGCCCCGCCGGCGGCCCGACTGGAGCCCGATCGCCCCGGCCATCGAGCAGAGCAGCACCTTCGTGGCCCCGGTCGGCAGCGACGAGGACATCCTCTACAGCCGGTACGGCAACAATCCCACCCAGGTCCAGCTGGCCCGGAAGTACGCCCTGCTCGAGGGCGCCGAGGACGCCATCTTCCTGTCCAGCGGCATGGGCGCCACCGCCCTGGCCCACCTGGCCGTGCTCCGCCCCGGCGACCATCTGGTCAGCAGCAGCTGGATCTACGGCGGCACCCAGCACCTCTTCGACGAGGAGCTGACCCGGTTCGGGATCGACGTCACCTACGTCCGCCCCAACCAGCCGCGTCTCTGGCGCAAGTCGATCCGGAAAACCACCCGCGCCATCTTCGTCGAGACCCCGACCAACCCGCTGATGCGGCTGGTGGATCTGGGCCCGGTGGCGCACGTGGCGACCGAGTTCGGACTGGCCCTGCTGGTGGACGCCACCTTTGCCAGCCCGATCAATTTCCGTCCGATCGAGCACGGCGCCGACGTGGTCATCACCAGCGCCACCAAGTACCTCAACGGCCACAGCGACGTGATCGCGGGGGCGCTGGCCGGCTCGGTCTCGTTCGTCGCCGAGGTCAACCGGCTGATGCGGCTCTGGGGCCAGGCGATCGATCCCCACGCCGCCTGGCTGGTGGACCGGGGCCTGCGCACGCTGGCGCTCCGGATGGCCCGGCACAATGCCAACGGGGCCGCGGTGGCCGAGTGGGCCTCGAGCCATGACGCCTTCGCCCGGGTGCACTACCCCGGCCTGGCCGGCCATCCCGATCACGCGCTCGCCGCCAAGGTGCTCGACGGCTTCGGGGGGATGGTCGGGCTCGAGCTGGCCGGTGGGCCGCGGGCGGCGCATCGGCTGCTCTCGCGGGTCAAGCTGGTGACGCACGCGCCCAGCCTGGCGGGGGTCGAGACGCTGGTGAGCGAGCCGCGGCTGACCTCGCACAAGGGGCTCACCGCCGAGCAGCGGACGGCGCTGGGCATTCCGGACGGATTTCTCCGCTTGAGCTGCGGCATCGAGGACGCCGACGACATCATCGGCGATCTGGCCGCCGCACTCGGCAAGGGCTGAACCGGCCGCCGGATTCCCTTCTCGTTTGGCGCGAGGGGTTGTTAGCTTCCCACCGTGATCCGCCTCTCCCACGTCCACAAGGCCTATCCGAACGGCGCGCTGGCGCTGAAGGACGTCTCCTTCCGGGTCGGCAAGGGCGAGTTCGTCTTCCTCACCGGCCACTCCGGTGCCGGCAAATCCACCCTCATGAAGCTGCTGTTCGCCGAGCAGCGCCCGACCAGTGGCGAGGTGCGGGTGTCGGGCTACGACGTGAGCAGCCTGCGCGCCGACGAGATCCCCCGGCTCCGACGCCGGCTGGGCGTCGTGTTCCAGGATTTCCGGCTGCTGGAGGACCGGACCGCGGCGGAGAACATCGCCTTCGCGCTCGAGGTGACCGGCGCCCGGAACGACACCATCGCGGCGCGGGTGATGCGCGTCCTGACCCAGGTCGGGCTCCACGCCAAGAGCCGGGCCCACCCGCGTGAACTCTCCGGCGGCGAGCAGCAGCGGGTGGCGATCGCCCGGGCGCTGGTGAACGATCCGGCCATTCTGGTGGCCGACGAGCCCACCGGCAATCTCGACGAGCGGGCCACCCGGGGCGTGTTCCAGCTGCTGCGCGACATCAACGCCGGCGGCACCGTGGTGGTGATGGCCACCCACGACCTCGACCTGGTCCGCCAGGCCAACTACCGGACCATCGAGATGCGGGACGGCGGGGTGGCCTACGACAGTGCCGAGGACGAGCCGGACGAGGACGAGGCCGGAGCCGCCCCGTGAAGCTCTTGACCCGCGAAGCGCTGCTCTCGTTCCGCCGGGCGCCGCTCCTCTCGGTGCTCTCCATCACCACCATCGCCTTCTCGCTCTTCACCCTCGGCCTCTTCGGCCTGGTGGCGATCAACCTGCGGCAGGCGCTCCGGGGTCTCGAGGAGCGGGTGGAGATCGTGGCCTTCGTGCTGCGCGGCACCCCGACCGAGACCATCACCCTCGCCACCGAGGATATCGCGGCCTTCCCCGAAATCCAGGATGTCCAGTACGTCACCGAGGCGCAGGCGCTGGCCCGCGCCCGGCGCGAACTGGTCGAGTTCCGGGACGCCTACCGCGACCTGCAGGTCAATCCGCTGCCCGCGTCGATCGAGGTCCGGCTCAAGGACGGCTTTCGCGACGCCGCCACGGTCGAGCGGGTGGCGCAGCGGCTCCGCGGCTTCGGCTTCATCAACGACGTGCGCTTCGGGCGGGAGTGGGTCCAGAAGCTCGACCACCTGCGCAACGTGACCGGCATCGTCGGCCTGGTGATCGGGCTCGCCTTCGCGGCGGTGGCCGTGGTGATCATCGGCGTCACCATCCGGCTCACGCTGCTGCAGCGGGCCCGCGAGATCTCGATCATGCGGCTGGTCGGTGCCACCAACTGGTTCATCCGGGGGCCGTTCCTGCTCGAGGGCGCCCTCAAGGGGCTGCTGGGCGGCCTGCTCTCGCTGGCGTTGTGCTACGGCGGCTACGTCCTGTTCCGGGACCAGGGCGAAAGCGCCTTCGCGGGGCTGATCTTCTACCAGCCGGTGCAGATGGCGGGCATCGTCCTGTTCGGCGTGCTGCTCGGCCTGGGCGGCAGCCTGGTGAGCGTGGGGCGGCACCTGCGGCATGTCTAACGGCCGGCGCCGGTGGGCGCGCTGGGCCGCCGCCCTGGCGCTGCTGCTCGCGCTGCTGGCGCCGCGGCTGCAGGCCCAGGGCACCGACCTGGAGAAGAGCCGCCGCCGGCTGGAGGAGATCCGCCGCGAGCGCGACCAGCTGCAGGAGCAGCAGCAGCGGCTGCAGGGCCAGGTGCACGACGTCAACGACGAACTGAGCAATCTCGAGCGCCAGCGCGAATCCACCCAGCGGATCGTGAACGAGATCGAGCGCCAGATCGGCGGCCTGGCCAGCCAGCTGGACCGCTCGAGCGCGGAACTGATCCTGGCCCAGGACAACCTGGCCGAGCGCCGGGCGGTGCTCGAGCGCCGGCTGGTGGACATCTACAAGCGCGGGGCGCTCTATACCTACCAGGCGCTGTTCTCGGCCGAGTCGTTCGGCGACCTGCTGAGCCGCTACAAATACCTGTACCTCACCAGCCAGCAGGACCGGGCCCTGGTCACCGACGTCGAGCTGCTGCGGAGCCGGGTCGTGGTCGAGCGCAACACCATCCTCAATGTGCGGACCCAGCTTGACCGCTCGCGGCAGGAACGGGAGGCCGAGGTGGCCAAGTATACCGATCTGGCCCAGGCTCGGTCGCGGCGGTTGAACGCGCTCCAGCGGTCGGCCCGGAGCACCGAGCGCCGGCTCACCAGCCTGCAGAAGGACGAAGCCCGCCTCAACGGGTTGCTCGCGGCCCTCGAGCGCGCCCGCCGGGACGAGGCCGGCCGCGGCCTCCGCGGCGCGGTGACCGGGCCGGGCTCGATCACCACCGCCAGCCTGGGCAAGCTCGACTGGCCGGTCGAAGGCACCATCGTCTACCGCTTCGGGCGGGATACCCTGCCGAGCGGAGGCATCATCCGGTGGAATGGGGTCGGGATCGCGGCGGCGGCGGGCACCCCGGTCAAGGCGGTGGAAGCGGGCAAGGTCCGGCTGGTGGGGCAGTTCGGCACCTACGGCCTGACCGTCGTGCTGGAGCACGGCAACGGTTACTACTCGGTCTACTCGCACCTGCAGTCGGCGGCGGTGAAGCTGGGGACCACCATCGTGAAGGGCCAGGCGATCGGCGCGGTTGGCGGGGAGAACTCCGACTACGGACCGCATCTCCACTTCGAGATCCGGGGCGAGAACCAGGTGGCGCTCGACCCGACCACCTGGCTCCGGAAGCGATAGCGGGACCGGGGCGGGCTAGTCGGCCACGCCGATCCGCTCGACCGTCTGCGCCAGGCCCCGGCGGAGCGCCGCCTCGACCAGCGCCAGCAGGTCGTCCGGGACGGTGACCCCCGGATGCGGGTAGGCCACGATGCCCGCCGCCACGCCATCCAGCCGCCCGCGTACGCGGATCACCCAGCGCCGCGCCCCGTCGGCGGCGGTTTCGGGCAGCACCAGCGCCAGCTCCCCTTCCCCGTAGCCGGCGATGAAGTCGGGCAGCCGAAGCTGGCGCCGCACCCGGCCGATCAACTCCTGCCGCTGGCGGGCTTCGGCGCCCGCATCGCCGTCGGATCCGGTGCCGCCGCTATCCGCGCGGAGCAGTACGAGGCTGAAGCTGAGCGAATACCGCCGGGCGCGCTCGAGCTCCTCGTGCAGCCGCCGGTCGAGGGCGGCCGGTGCCGGCACCCGCGGCGCGGCCGCGTCACGGCCGCCGTCGAGCGCCTCCGCCGCCGCTTGCGCCAGGCTGTCGGCCAGCCCCAGCTGGGCGGAGCTGAGGCCGGCCGCGCCCTCCGCCGCGCGCAGCAGCAGCACCCCGGCCACCGAGTCGTCCACCAGCACCGGCAACACCGTCATGCTGGTGTGGGGGCCGGCGCCGGGATGGGTGTCGGGCATGGCGAGCGGACGCCGGCTGCGGACGGCTTCGGCGATCTCGGGATAGCGCGCCAGCTCGAGTCGCGTGTGCTCGCCGTGGCCGTCGGCCAGGTCGGCCAGGACCCGGCCCTCGTCCTCGCCCGGCCGGGTGACGACGAAGGAGCAGTGGGCCAGGCGCAGCGCCCGACCCAGGCGCCGGACCAGCGCGAGGGCCACCTCGTCGGGCGTGAGCCCCGAGCGGGCCTGCTCGAGGAAGTCGCGCAGGCTCTCGCGGACGCCCTGCTCCCACGCCGTGCCGGCCGGGAGCTGGCGCTCGCGGATCCGGGCCAGCAGCCGGGCGCAGAGCTCGGGCAGATGCACCGGAGCGGCCAGCGCATCGGCCGCGCCGAGCGCCAGGGCGGTGCCCGGTGCGTCGGGATCCTCGGCCGCGAACAGCACGATGCGCGGCGGCTCGACCTCCGGCGCATGCAGCAGCTCCTGCAGCCGCTCGGGCTCGGCCGAGGCAAGCGTGGTGAGCAGCGCGTCGGCCGGCGGCTCGTTGTCGGCGCCGGGCTCGCCGATCAGCACGAAGCCCGCCCGCGTCAGGGCGCGCTCGAGCCCTGCGGGACGGGCAGTCGCGTCACCGTCGAGGCGGATGCGGGGCCGCGCCAGCCCGCCCGCGGCACCGGTCATGACCGCATGGAGGTGGGGTGGCTCATCAAGCGACGGCCGAGATGCTCGGCGCACACGTTTCGACCGCGGGGGGCGTGGCCACGGCGCCGGGGCGCGGCGCGGCCATCGGGGCCTCTGCCATCCAGGTGTTCACCAAGACTCCCAATCAGTGGCGCGAGCCGATCGTCGGCGACGAGACCGCGGACGCGTTCCGCCGGGAAGTGGCGCGGACCGGCATTACCCATATAGTGTCGCACGACTCCTACCTTATCAACCTCGCCTCACCCGATCCGGTGCTGCGCGAGCGCTCGGAGGGCTCGTTCCGGGCGGAGCTCGAGCGCTGCACCCGGCTGGGCATCCGGTTCCTGGTGTCCCACCCCGGCAACTTCCTGGACGACCGGGCGGCCGGCCTCCGCCGGAACGCCGAGTCGTACTCGCGCTGCCTGCGCGCCGTCCCCGGGGAGGTGGGGGTGCTGCTCGAGACCACCGCCGGCACCGGCACCGCGCTCGGCAGCACTTTCGAGGAGCTGGCCGAGCTCCTGGCCGCCATCGGCGACGACGTCCGCCACCGGGTGGCCTTCTGCGCCGACACCTGTCACCTCTACGCCGCCGGGTACGACCTGGTGCGCGACTTCGACGGTGTCTGGCGACAGTGGGAGGCCACCCTCGGACTCGCCCAGCTCCGCTGTCTCCATCTCAACGATTCCAAGACCCCGTTCGGGTCCCGCCGCGACCGGCACGAGCTGATCGCGGAGGGCACCCTCGGCGCCGAGCCGTTCCGGCGGATCATGCGCGAGCCGCGCTTTGCCGGTGTGATGAAGCTGCTGGAGACCCCCAAGGGCGACGACGAGGTGTCGATGGACCGTCGCATGCTGCGACGCCTGCGCGCATATGCGCGGCCCCGCCCGCCGCGTTGACCCGATGCAGGGGCTCCCGCATCTTCCCCGCATGCCAAAAGCCATGCTGCTCCTCGCCCTGCTGCTGCCGGCCAGCACCACGGGCCTTCACGCCCAACTGGAGTACCACGCGCGGCTGGGCGCGGTGGGCGCCAACAAGCTCCTGCGTGACGTCATCATCGACGAGATTACGGTGCGGCAATCGATCGCGCCGATGCTCGCGCTCGGCGCGACCCTGCCGTTCGGCACCCGGGGGTACCGGGTGGGCCTCGAAGGCACCCTCGCCTCCGGCAAGTTCCACAGCAGCGAGTCGGGCACCGACACCGATCTGGGGACGCTCCGGACCGGGACCCTGCAGCTGCAGCTCGAAGGTCCGCTGTTCCGCCAGCTCCGCTGGCACGTCGGCGGCGGCGGCATCAAGTTTTGGCCCTCCGACGACGAGGGCATCTTCCGCCTGGGCGGGACGACCCGCTTCCTGGCGGGCATGGGCGCCGACTACCGGCGGCCGGTCCTGCCGGCATGGGACCTCATGGCCTCGCTGACCTACGACTACCATCGCTTCTCGACCGACGAGCTCGAGGCCCGCGGATTTTCCCAGAGCCAGGGGGTGAGCCGGATCGGTCTGTCGGTCGGACTGCCGGGAGGT
>JBBRGH010000012.1:0-22106 GCA_038240915.1 Gemmatimonadales bacterium
GAATCGCAGGAGCGCAGGAGAGCGTGGACGTGCTGGCGCTCCACGCGGCGCTCGAGCAGTTGGCAGAGCTCGACGCGCGCAAGAGCGAACTGGTCGAGCTGCGCTATTTTGGCGGGCTCGGGATTGACGAGGCGGCGGCCGTACTGGGCGTGTCACCGGCGACGGTCAAGCGCGAATGGACCACCGCGCGGGCCTGGCTCCGGCGCGAGCTGAGTGTCGCCTAGAGCGGCCGTGAGGGTATGAGTCCGGACGAGCCTGAGACTCGGCTCACGGCCGAGCGCTGGCGCGAAGTCGAGGCCGTCTTCCTAGCGACGCGCGATCGGGGGCCGGGCGAGCGGGCGGCATTCCTCACGCAGGCCTGCGGCGCGGATGTGGCGCTCCGGCAGGAGGTCGAGTCCCTGCTCGCAGCCGACCAGGGGGCGACCGGCTTCCTGGAGCCGCCGGGGGTGCCTGCGCCGCTGCCGTCGGAGTTCGAGACCGCGCTCCGCGCCGCGCTCTCCGGCCGCTACCTGATCGACCGAGAGCTCGGCCGCGGAGGGATGGCGACGGTCTACCTGGCCGACGACGTGAGGCATCACCGTCAGGTGGCGATCAAGGTGCTCAACCCCGAGCTCGGCGCGGTGCTCGGCGCCGAGCGCTTCCTCCGCGAGATCGGCATCGCGGCGCGACTCAGCCATCCGCATATCCTCCCGCTCCACGATTCGGGCACGCTCGACCTCGGTCGTGCCCGGCCGGTGCTGTTCTATGCCATGCCGTACGTGGCCGGCCGTTCGCTGCGCGAGCGGCTGCGCGAGGACCTGCAGTTGCCGCTGAACGAGGCGATCGGCATTGCCCGACAGGTGGCCGACGCGCTCGACCATGCCCACCGGCAGGGCGTGGTGCATCGCGATATCAAGCCCGAGAACATCCTGCTCGCCGACGGGCAGGCGGTGCTGGCCGACTTCGGCCTCGCGCGCGCGCTCGACGTCGCCGCCGGCGACCGGCTGACCGAGACCGGGCTGGCGATCGGTACCCCAGCCTACATGAGCCCCGAACAGTCGGCGGGCACCGCCCGGCTCGACGGCCGCAGCGACATCTACGCCCTCGGCTGCGTGCTGTACGAGATGGTGGGTGGCCAGCCGCCTTTCCTCGGCCCGACACCACAGGCGATTCTGGCCCGCCACGCCCTCGACCCGGTTCCGTCGCTCCGCACCCTGCGCCCCACCGTGCCGCGAGCCGTCGCGCACGTGGTCACCCGGGCGCTCGCCAAGGTGCCGGCGGACCGCTTTCCCACCGCGCGGGAGTTCGGGGAGGCGCTGGCCGGCGCCATGGCCGCGCCCGCCGAGGAGGACGCCGAACCGGGCGCACCGGGGACCCGGTCTCGCGCGGCGAGGTCGCGCCGGTGGGTGATCGCCGCCGTCGCCGTGGTGGTGATGGCCGCGGCGGCCCTTGCCGTGGCGCTGGCTCGACGGTCGCCGCCGAACCTCGATCCCACACGGGTGCTGGTGGTCCCGTTTCAGAACCGGACCGGCGATTCCGCGCTCGACGCCCTGAGCGACGTCGCCGCCGACTACGTGATCCGCGGCCTCCGCACGACCGGCAAGGTGGTGGCAGTCGTGGATGCCCGCTCCCACGCCACGGGCGGTGCCTCGCGGAGGCTGAGTGTCACGGCTGCGCGCGCCGCCGCCCGCGCGGGCGGCGCGGGGACGATTGTGGTGGGCGCCTACGATCGCACGCCGGGCAACAGCGTGCAGTTCGAGGCCGAGGTCCTCGAGACCGGCTCGGGCAGGGCGCTGCGCTCGATCGGACCGGTAGCCGTGCCGCTGGCGGACCGGATGGCGGGACTCGACGGGCTGCGCAGCAGGGTGATGGCGGCGGTCGGCGCACTGCTGGACTCTGATTTTTCCGAGCAGACCAGCGGGCCGGAGACGTACGAGAGCTACCGGGAGTGGTCGGCGGGTGCGGACGTATCGCTGCACTGCGGCGGGCAGCCCGAATGCCAGAACCGGGCGCTGGCTCATTTCTATCGCGCGTTCGCCATGGACTCCGCGTTCACGCTGCCGCTCACGTTCGTGGCATGGAACTCCTATGGCAACAACTGCGCGCGAGTGGACTCGATGGCCGCCATCCTCTCACCACGCCTGGAGCACCTGCCGCCGGAGGATGCGGCTCAGCTCAAGATCGCCAGCGGGATTTGTCACGGAGATTTGCCATTGGCGCTCGATGGCGCGGCGGGCACCGCCGACACTTACCCCGACAATGAGCGGGTGCGCCTGGAAGGCGATGCTGCTGCTGTACTCGAATCGGCCGCGCGAGTCGATTACGCTGCTGGAGCCGATCGACGAGACCCGGGCTCGTGATCCGGACCTGAACCTGCCGGTCCTCTTCACGGCGTATCACCGCGCCGGGATGTACGATCGTGCGCTGGCCAAGCTCGGCGAGCTGCGGCACCTCAAGCTCAACTCGAGCGCCGACTTCCGCTGGCTCTATCTGCGGGAGGAGGCCGCGTCGCTCGCGGGCCTCGGGCGGGTGGCGGACGCCGCGCGGAAGATCGACGAGATGGTACGCCTGCTGGGCGCCGAGCAGCAGGGCATCCGCGTGATCGGTCTGATGGACGAAGCTGGCCGGGAGCTGGCCGCGCACGGGCAGGCCGCCGCGGCCCGGCAGGCATTCGACGGCGCGATCGCCTGGGCGAGAGCGCTGGCGCCCGCGCAGCAGGCCACCACCTGGGCGCGCGCGAGTTGGCCGACGTGCTCAACAGTGCCGGCCTGTGGGACGAGGCAGGTACGCTCTACCGCGCTCTCGCCACCGAGGATTCGGCCGATACCGACGTGCAGGCCGCGCTGGGCGACCTCGCGGCCCGGCGCGGCGACCGCGCCGAGGCGAATCGAATCGACCGCTGGCTGGCGGCGCGGGGTCGCACCGGGCCGGCGGGTGCCATCAGCGAGTACTGGGCGTTGTATCAGCGCGCACGGATCGCCGGTCTCCTGGGCGACTACGTCCGCGCCGTGGGGCTGCTGCGCGAGGCCGAGCAGCGGGGGTTCTCGGCCTGGCGCACCGCCCACCTGGATCCGGATCTGACACCGCTCCGCGCCGACCCCGCCTTCCAGGAGTGGATCCGACCCAAGGACTGAAGCCTGCGCGTCGGACTAACGGACTGCGTCGCGCCTATCGGCCACGACGAGCGCCTCCGCCCCCGGCGGACGGGTGCCCCAATCGGCGAACTCCTCGAACTCCGGCGTAGCTGTGAGCGCAGCGCTCGTGACGCTCGGCGGCCTACGGCTGGTGCACCACCGGCACCCGCGCTACGGCGGGATGCAGGTGGGCTTCCGGGAGCTGACGGCGTGGTCGTTCCTTATGGCGAGCGCGCACGGCGCCGGGCTGATGGTGCTGCCGCTCCTCGTCCGTGCAACGGACGGCTCGGCGCACGCGCACGCGACGCATCTAACCGGGCTGCTCGCGCTGCTCGTGTATTGGAAGCTGGGCCTCCGGATGTTGCGGACGGTGTGGATCAACCTCGATCTGATCTGGGGTGGAGCGCTGGTGGTGACGGGCGTCGTGGCCCTAGTCGCGTAGTTTCAAGCCCGGGCGGGATACGTCGAGGCGCCACCGACGGAGACGAGGATGCCACAGTCGCCGGCCGGGCCGCCAGGGCTTGGCGGGTCCGCGCTGTGTGGTGCTAGCTATGCCGCACGGCATGGTCCTCGAGGAAGAACTGACAGGTGAGCGGCGTGTCGAAGTACAGCGAGATCGGCGCCGCGCGGTCGAGCTGTTCGTCGCGCAGGGCACGGATGGCGTGGACGGCGAGCTCGCCGTTCCGGCGGAGGAGGGCGGCTGCTCGCTCAAATGTCAACGTTTCGGGCCAGGAGAACTGTGGCTGCGACCGGTCGAGCGCAGTAGATCCGGCACCTCAGCGAGTTGACCCTCCCGTGCCGACGCCCGGCCACGGCTACGAGGTGCTTCAGGGCCTTCCCCTGTGCGCCACGGTGTGGGTCGAGACCGGTATTAGAACGTGTACCTCGCGCTCAAACGGAGTCTCCACCGCGAACTATCGGGATCGACCTGCCGGAAGTGCGGTGCCAGCACGTTGTAGACGCCCCGCCCGTGCTCCAGGTCGTACCCCACCAGTTCGATCAGGCTCACCCGCCCGAAGCTGTCGGTCCCGAACTCTACGAAATTGAAACGGGCCAGTCCCCAATCACGATCGAGCAGGTTGAGGAGGTTGAAGACATCCGCCGAGAGCTGGAGCGACTGTCCATGCGCCGTGGGAAGCACCTTGGTGAGCCGGGCATTGAAGGAGGTGACCCATGGCTGTCGACAGCTGTTGCGCTCCAGCAGACGGCCCCGCTGCCGCCGGAGGCAGGGCTCCCGCCGGATGATCCGCTCGAGCGCCGGGTAGTCCGACGGGTTCGCTAGCGTGATGTCACCCGCGTCCTTCGGCACGTAAACGGGATCGTTGTCATGCGTGTGATCGAACAGGTTGTCGATGCCATCGCCGTTGGCGTCGCCCGCCACTACGTAGGTGACTGCGTCGCCCGAGAAGCCGGTGTAGAAGAATCCCAGGTCGAACTTGAGCGGGAGATTGAACGTGCCCGTGAGCGCGACCTTGTGGGGCCGGCTGTAGATTGAGGTCCGGAGGTTCGGGTGCTCCCATGTGCCATCGAGGGGACTGGCGGTCAGGTTGTCGTAGGACTGATCCGCCGGCGTACTCTGCCGGTCCCGAGCATCGGTGTAGGTGTACGCCGCGCTCAGCTCCGTGCCCTGGGGAAAGCGCTTCTGAAGCTGCAGGGCCAGAGACCAGGAGCGATCCCCCGAGCGATTGAACATCTCGATCACGGGGCCAAAGGTCGGGTTGCGGCGGGCGGGCTCCGAGATCCCCGTCGCCGGATCAATCGACCCGTAAAGCGCCCGGCCGCCTTCGCCGGCCGCCGTGCCCAGCGGAGGCATGAGGTTGACGTCCCGCTCCTCGAACTGGCTCACGCCTCTCGCGTACAGGATATCCAGCGTTCCGACCATCCCCCATGGCAGGCGCTGATCGACCCCGAGTGTGAGCTTGAGGCTGCGCGGAAACCGAAAGTCCTGGTCGAAGTACGCGATGACCGGCACCGGCTCTTCGAGCCCTGCGCACTGCGTCGGCTGCCCTGAGGGGTCGAGCGTGAACGCGGGCGTGTCGTCGCCCGAGCACGCGAGCTGGAGTTGTTGGAGCCCGGTGTTGAAGTGGGCCTCCCGAAACCAGATGTAGGCAGGTCGTCCGGCGAAGAGACCGATCCCGCCGCGGAGAAACGTGCTGCCCCGCCCCGAGGCGTCGTAGCTCAGTCCCAGCCGCGGCGACCAGAGCGCGTGGCCGCTCGGCGTGACCGCGGTGTTGATGCCGAGTCCGGCGAGCAGGTCGGGATTCTGCGGTGGGTTGTTCGGCAGGAACGGCACGTCGAGGCGGAGGCCCCCCGTGAGTGTCAGGCGCGCGGTCGGCGCCCATTGGTCCTGCAGGTAGAACCCGATCTGACGCACGGGGAAATCGGCCCGCGGACCCTCGGGAGCGAGCGGGCCCGGGAGGTTCCGCTCGAACCCTGACGGCTCGCCCTGCGCTAGGGAGTCCAGGCTGTCGAAGAACCACGCCCCCTCGTCCGGCGCGCGGAAGGCGTTCAGCAGGTGCAGCAGCTCGTGGTGCATGCCGAGCGTGAGCCGGTGGGCGCCCCACTCGAGCCCCAGGTTCTCGGTCAGTTCCCAGATCGATTCCTTCGTCTCGAGACCCCCGCACCCCGCGCTGCCGGCGACCATGCGGCCCGCGTCGGCCACCACCTCCACCCTGGGGAACTCGACCTCCGGCACGCAGCTATTCCACTCGTGGACGCGCGCCAGCAGCAGCTCGTTGGTCCACCGGCGCCCGAAAGCGGTCGTCCAGTTGAGCCGGGTGGCGTTGACGGTGAGCGGGATATGCAGCGCGTTCGACGAGAAGCCGATGAACCCGTAGTCGTGACCTCCCTCGAACCGCTGGTCGGCGTGGAACCAATTGTGCGAGATCTCCAGCCGGCTGTTCACGCCGAGCTGGGCGGTCACCTTCGCGAACAGGCTGCCGCTCGGCAGGCGGTGTGCCCTGGTCTCGAAGTCGCCCGCATCGACGCCGTAGCTGTTCCGCAGGATGTCGCGAAAGCGGACGGCGCTGCCGTAGCGGATCCCGATGCCTGCCGAGTCTGTGCCGTCGGTGGTGTCGGCGCGGGGCGCGGGAATCGACTGCGGCGTGTCCTGGCGACGGAACCCCGCGTCGAGGAAGAAGGCCAGCCGATCATGCACGATCGGTCCGCCCACGCTCACGCCAGCCTCGCTCTGGCTGAAATCGGCGGCGCGAGCGCCGCTCGCGTCGCGCCCGGTCAGGCTCTGGTTCTCGAAGTAGGTGTACGCGGCGCCCCTCAGGGTGTTCGAGCCCGACTTGGTGACCGCGTTGACCAGTCCGCCGGCGAACCCGCCGAAGCGGACGTCGAACGGCGCGGCCACGACCTGAACTTCCTCGAGGCTCTCGACCGTCGGGATCGTCAGATCGGGGAACCCCGCGATGGTGCCGTTCCCGGTCTCGGTCGTGTTGAAGAGATCGTTGTTGGTGGTGCCGTCCACCTGCAGCCCGTTCAGCCGATCGGGCTGGCCGGCGAACGACAGCGCGAAGCTCCCGTAGTTCACCTGCGGAGAGAGCCTGGCCAAGTCGGTATAATCGCGATGCGACGGCAGTCGGAGCATCGTGGAGTCCGAAACGATCTGGGCCGGCCCGGTGCGCCCCGCGTTGATGAGAGGATCTACCGTCGCCTGGACCGTCAGCTCCGCCAGCTCCACGGCCACATGACGAAGGTTGAAGGCGATGGTGTGTCGCTCGCCGAGCGAGAGGAGGATGCCGTCCTGGCTCGCGGGCGCGAAGCCGATGGCGTGGACCTCGACGCGATAGGGCCCGCCGACGGAGAGGTGCTCGACGAAGAACCGGCCGCTGGTATTTGTGGCCGTGCGCCAACGCTCACCGGTAGCGGTGTTGGTGACCAACACGCTGGCGTCCTGAACGACTGCGCTGTCCGTGGCGGTGATGGTTCCTTGTATGGCCGCGCCGGTGACACCCTGGGCGTGGAGCCTCTCCCCGCCGAAGAGCACAAGACCCAACCAGATCGCAGTCACCATTTCGTGTGCTCTTGGCATCGGCATCCAGTGATCCGCTTCGGATCCTCCCGACGATCAGGGCCTGGCGGCGGCCTGCTCGAGAGCGGCCAACGCGCTTCGAACCTGCTGCACCCGGGCCTGGAGCTTTGGATCCGCCCCGCCCCTCAGCGCGAGGTAGCGGCGGTAGGCGCGGATCGCGCCGGTGGTGTCACCGGTGAGGGCGGCGAGTCGACCTTCCTCGCGGTGGTAGACAACATAGGTCGGGCCCCCCAGCCCCCACGACCGGCGGCGGACGGCCGCCAGCGCGGCACCGAGCTCTCCCCGTGCCTCGTGCACCGGGCAGCGACCAGGTTTCCCATTGATGGCAGCCACGCGTCGAGCGGGTTCGCCAGCACGGAATCGAGCTCACGGAGCCGGTCCGCCGCGGAGGGATCGCGTCGGCGCGCCGCGATCTGGGCCTCGAGAATCATGCCGTATTGATGCGACACGCGGGTAGTGAACGCGCTGTCGGCGTCGAGGGAGGGCCCGTGGTACCTCAGGAGATCCTGGGCGGCGCGCTCGGCGAGGGCCAGCCGGTCGGTCTCCAGCGCATACTCGCCAGCCCCAAAGCGTGGGATGCAGCACTCGTCGACGCGGTTCGATCCAATCAGTCGCGTAAGCGCGGCGCCAGCGCTGTCCCAGCCGGTCGAGTCGAGGTCGGCGAACAGGAACTCGAAAATCGGGCCAGTACGGGTTGGGGGCAGCGGAATGTAGGTCACCGGTTCCCTGCTTGATCCGGCCGGAGGGCCTTTGCCCGCGACGCCACGGATGGAGACCAGCTGGTCCTGATTCCATCGGATCTCGGCGCGCTGACTTTGAGTTGCCGCCGCCGCCAGGGCGCGGTCGAGTACTCCCTCCACCTCCCGCAGATCCAAGCCCTGGTGAAGCCCCAGGCGGATCATCTCCGAACCGCGTCCGACTGGGTGCCCGATGCGATACTTCGGGGTAATACTGTCGCTGCGCAACGCCCGATGCAGCGCCGCGGTATCGCCGGTGATCGCCGCGAGGAACCAGCGCGGTACGAAGTCGGCATCGGAGCTTGAATCGCCTCGCTGTCGCTGGAGGAGAGCCAGTGCCTTCCGGGCCGTCACCGTGTCGCCGAGCGTCCCGGCGGCGATGGTCAAACCTTCGAGCGCGCGCAGGTCGGTCGAGTCGATGGCCACCGCCCGCTCGAAGGCGGCGGCGGCCCGGGAGTGGGCCTCGGGCAGGCCCACGAGCGGTCCCTCCTCGAACAACTGCACGCCGAGAATAAACCAGGCCTTGGAGCTTTGGGGCGCGACCTGCACATAGTGCTCCGCTGCAGCAATGCCCTCGCTGACATAACTATCCTCGGGATAGGCCGGGCCCAAGGTGACCGTGAGATCGGCCCGGTCCACGACAGACCGCCGATTCCGGTACGTCCAGGCGGTCTTTTCGGCGGGTTCCGAGACGTCAGGCCAGTCGGACGTCTGCGCCAGCCGCAGCGCAGCCAGGGCGAATGTCGAATCGGCGTGTAGCGCCTCTCCAAAGCTCTTGGCCGCCGAGTCAGTGAAGCCGCGTCGGTCCAGAGCCTCGCCGCTCAGGAAGGGACGGAGCGCGGCGAGCGGCGTCCCCGTGAGACTCGGAAGCCGGCGCTGGTCCAGGCCGGCGCTGATCGGGAGCAGCCTGGCAGCGAGGCGATCGAGCAGCGGTGGAAGGCTGTCACTCGAGCCCTCTACCGTCTCCTGGACCAGGACGCGACGGCTCGCGACGTCGAGCAGGCGGGACGAGATGGTGAGGTGCGATCCGCGGCCGACAATCTCCCCCTCGATCAGCCGTCCTGCGCCCAGTTGGCCGGCTAGGGTCAGCGCCTGATGTTCCGTCAGGTCGCCGCTCCCGCCGCTCATCGCGCGCCAGACGCGGAGCAGTTCGCTGGACTCCACCGGGCTCAGCGCCGCCGTGCCGCCAAGCCTCGCGGTCAGGAGGTCGACGATCCCCTCTCGCAGATATCCGAGCGAAGGGTCGGCCGCGCTCACCCGGAACGGCGCGACCGCAAGTGACGCGGGGTCCAGGTTCGGCGCTGCAATGCGCATCGAAGGGGACTTGGCCGCCAGCCACGCCGCGAGGACTGCGAGACCGACGACAGTGGCCGTCAGGACCCGGTGCTGCCGAATTGCGTGGAGGGCAGGGATCGCGAATGAGTAGGCGGTGTCGACAAGCTTCGACCTCGTGGCAGCCACCACGGCGGTTGGTGCATCGTCACCGGAGCGCGCCCTGGCCGGCGAAGCCTTCGCGAGCGCCTCGCCGAACGCCAGCGCGGTGGAAAAGCGGTCGGCCGGGACCTTGGCCAGCGCCTTGGTCACTACCTGCCCGAGGGCTCGTGGGACCGTGGGTCGCAGGGTCCGGAGCGACGGAACCGGATCCATGGCGTGCCGCGCCAGGATCGCCTGCGGGGTCGGGCCGAGAAACGGGGGCTGCCCACCGAGCATCTCGTACAGCACGCACCCGAGAGCGTAGATGTCGCTCCTACCATCGAGCCGAGTGGACCCTGCAGACTGCTCCGGGCTCATGTAGGCCGGGGTGCCTATCGCGAGTCCCGTCTCTGTCAGGTGGTCGCCGGCGGCGACGTCGAGCGCGCGGGCGATGCCGAAGTCCGCGAGCACCGCCTGGCCGTCGGCGAGCAGGATGTTCTCCGGCTTGATGTCGCGATGAATCACGCCCTGCCGGTGGGCGTGCTCCAGCGCGTCCGCGACCTGGCGGGCGATGCCCAAGGCCTCATCGATCGGCAGCTGCAGCTCCTCCCGCAGCCGCTCCCGCAGTGACCGTCCCGCGACATACGGCATGACATAGAAGAGCACCGGCCGGCCCAGGCCGAGGTCGAGCGCGCCAGAATCGTGCAGCGGAAGGATGTGGGGGTGGCTGAGCCGGGCCGCGATCCCGATTTCGCGCAGGAAGCGCTCGGCGCCGAGCACCGCACCGAGCTCGGGGTGGAGCGCCTTGATCGCCACCTGACGGTGATGCCTGACGTCGTCGGCCAGGTAGACCGTGGCCATCCCGCCGCGGCCGAGCTCGCGCTCGATCGCATAGCGGCCGGCCAGCTCGGCCCTCAGTGCCGCTTCCAGGTCCGGCATCAAGGGCGCGGGCACCCCCGGCTGTTCCAGGAAACCGGTCGCCCCGTGGTCGGCCGCGAGCAGGGACTCGACCTCGTGCCGGAGCGCCGCGTCTGTCCCGCAAGCCTGAGCGAGGAAGCTCGCGCGCTCGCCGAGCGCGCGGTCGCGCGTCGCCAGGAAGAGGGCTTCGACCCGGCGCCAGCGCCCGGCCGTGAGCCGTGGCTCAGGCTCGTCCGGGCTCATACTCTCACGACCGCTCTAGGCGACACTCAGCTCACGCCTGAGCCAGGCCCGCGCAGTGGTCCACTCGCGCTTGACGGTCGCCGGTGACACGCCGAGCACGGCCGCCGTTTCCTCGATCCCGAGCCCACCGAAATAGCGCAGTTCCACCAGCTTGCTCTTCCGCGCGTCGAGCTCGGCCAGCCGTCCGAGCGCTTCGTCGAGCGCTAACACGTCCACGCTCGCCTGCGGTCCCGCGACCCCGGCAGCATCGTCGAGCGTGATCGCGCGCGCCGACCCGCCGCGCTTTGCGGCGCTTCGGGCCCGGGCGTGATCGACGAGTATGGAGCGCATCGCCTTGGCGGCGACCCCGAAGAAATGCGCGCGACCGTTCCATACGACGGCTGACTGTCCAACGAGGCGCAGGTAGGCCTCGTGCACCAGGGCGGTCGTCTGAAGCGTTTGCCCCGCAGCCTGCGAGCGCATGTAGCGCCTGGCCTGTCGACGAAGGTCGTCGTAGACCAGGGGCAGGAGGTCATCCAGCGCCGCCTGGTCACCGAGGCCCACGCCTGCAGCAGGTCGGTCACCGACCGGGTGGATCCGGGGGTCATCGCGCCGCCGTGCTGCCGAGGACTGCGGGAGAGGGAGGGGCGCTGCCTCGCCAAGCGGACCTGCCGAGCGGGCGACGTCAGGACATCGCAACGCAGCCGGCAGCCCGGCTGAGCCGTTTGACCTTCGTTTTCCGTGTTCAGAAGTGGGAAGCCCTGGGGTTGACGTTACCGTGCGGACCCACGATGCGCCACTTCCCGAGGTGTCTGGCCCTGACGGCTCTGCGGCGCGACCTCTCTCACCTGCAGAACCTGACGATGCAATCCGTAACACTACCACTGGCCGGAGCGGCCTTGCTGGCGACCGCCCTCCTGACCGCCTGCGACGGTCCGACCGGCCCGCCTGACTCCTCGACGGAGAACACGGCCACCCCGGCGTTAGCCGTAGGCAGCAAGGCCGTCGACCCGGCCGCGCTCACGCCCGCGCCGCTGCTAGTAGGGGCCCAAGCCGAATGCGGGGCCGATGGGCGGAGGATCCTCTGCCATACGACGCTGGCCCTCGAACGGGTGAACGAGCCGGTGTTCGACCTCTCCTGCGGCACGGTCTACGAGACCAGCACGGACGTCCGCCTCGGCACCCGCTGGTACGCCGCGGCCGACAGCGTGATCGTGGAGCGGCATGTGAGGCAGGACGTCGAGGGCACCTGGAGCCTGTCGCCCGACGGCGCCGGCCCTACGGTCACCGTCGCCGTGCACGCAAACTGGTACGACAGCCGGTACGCCGACCCCAACGACCTCGACAGCGGCGTGCGGTCGACGCACGGGGAGTTCACGGCCCGGGCCCCCGGCTACGGCGTGATCGCCCACATCGCCGGCCTCGACCTGCCCGACGACACCCACCGCGGGGTGTTCCGGTTCATCGACGACCCCGCCGTGGCCGCGGAGCTCTGCGCCGCGCTCACCCGCTGAGCAGGCGCTCCTGCGTCAACCCATGCAAGAAGGCAATGACTTTCTCTCATAGCCATGATGGAGGCGAACGATGTCCACGTCGCTCAATTACACTGCGCTCTGCCTCGCAAGTCTCGTCGCGGCCTGTGGTGACGACGGAAGCGATTTGGCGGCACCAGGACCGACCGACGTTCCGCCGGCCGCTGCAGCCCAGACTGCCCTGGTTGCACCGGCCATCGCGCTGAGCGCGCACTCCCTGTGGTACTGCTACACCCCGGGCGGCAACCGGATGTGCGTGATTCTCAGGCGCCAACTCCGTGTCACCAGCACGGGCACACCGCTCAAGTGGACGGCGACGAGCAACAATCCCTGGATCGTCGTCTCGCCCGCCGGCGGTACGACGCCGACCAGCGTGACCGTGTCGATCGATACGCGAAAGCTGCCGGCGTGGCGCCCCGTCTACGGGTCGATCACGATCGCGGCGGCCGGCGCATCCAACTCGCCGCAGAAGGTCCGGGTGATCGTGAACGCCGTGGGGCGGGGACCGCTGTCGGCCATCGCGTTCAGTGACAGCGCCATCGGGTTCTGTTTCAATCCGGCCTCTTCCCGGTCGTGCGTGCGCCTCGAGGAGCAGGTCCGGTTCACCAGCGTCGGCGGGACGCCGCTGATGTGGAGGGCGGCGAGCAGCGCGCCGTGGATTGTGGTCAATCCGGCCGGCGGGACCACTCCAACCGATGTGAGGGTTTTCGTGGACTACGACAAGCTGCCGCCACGAAACGGCGCCACCAGCGTCAGCGGATGGATCACGGTATCGGCGGCCGGCGCGTCCAACAGCCCGCAGACGATCCCCGTGAAGCTTCAGTTCTACTCCCAACCGCTTCCTCAATAGTCCGCGGCTTCACGGAGGAGGCCATATGCGAATATCCCTTGCAGTTGCGCTGGTCCTCGGAGTGACGGGACTCGACACGGCTTGCGTCCAGGATCGAAACGAGCCGTCGAACGCCCCACCCGCCGCCGCGTTCACGCCGAGCTGTGTTCTCCTCGACTGCACCTTCGCCGACGGCAGCACCGATGCCGACGGCCAGGTGACGGGGTACACCTGGGACTTCGGCGACGGGACCGCGGGGGTGATCACGAAGGACGCCGTTCATACGTATGCGACTGGGAACACGTACCCCGTCAGGTTGACCGTCAGCGACAACGAAGGCGCGACCAGCGACCTCACGCAGTCGGTCTTGGTCCATGCCCCGGCCAACGTGTCTCCCACTGCCGACTTCACCGGCTCGTGCGTGGGGCTGGCCTGCAGCTTCACCGGCCGCGGCAGCGACGGCGACGGTACTGTCGTCGGCTTCCAATGGGACTTCGGTGACGGCGCCATTGCGACGACTCAGAACGCGACGCACGCCTACGCCTCGGCGGGCACCTATGCCGTCGACCTCACCGTCACCGACGACGGAGGCGCGACCGGCCACCGATCGCGGCAGGTGACCGTGACCGAGCCAGAGGCGGGCGAACCGACGGCCAGCTTTGCGGGCTCGTGTGTCATCAACGGGTCATATGGAAGGATCGCCTTCGTCGACTGCACTTTCACCGATCAGAGCACGGCCGCGGCTGGGGCGACCGTGACGGCCTGGGCGTGGGACTTCGGGGACGGAAGGACCTCAACCGAGCAGAATCCGCCCGTGCAACACTATACGATCAGCTGGCGTCCTGCGCTGCGTGTCTCCGCGAGGCTCACGGTGACTGACAACAATGGTCTGAGCAACGGCGTTGCCATGTCCGTCCCGGTGAACACGGCTCCTACGATCGCGCTCCGAGTTTCGCCGCTGCTGCAGAACCTCTGCTATCCTGCCAGGCACTACAGTACGCGTGGATGCCCCTCAGACGGGTATGTGACTATCAGCAACTCGGGTGGCGGGACACTCAAGTGGACATCGACCACGAGCGCGCCCTGGCTCAAGAGATCGCCAACATCAGGGACCGCGCCGTCTACCATGCGCGTTTGGGTTGACGGCACAGACTTGCCACCCGGCTCCTATTCTGGCGACATCCTGATTTCGGCTATGGGAGCGACCAACAGCCCACGAGGAGTTTTCGTGCACGTCACCAGGTAATTCGGTGCGCAGCGAGCCCCACCGTCTGAGCCGTTCCGTCGCGGTTTTCTGTATTACAGGACATGAGCCAGTTAGGAGCCCGCGCCCGGCCTGCAGATGGTCCTGACCTGCTACCACCGGGCCGACGCATTGTCGTTGCAGCATGCACTGACGGCGACGCCGGCTCGAAGCCTGAGCACGAACGGACAACATGGAGGGGGAAATCACAAAAATGATCACCCCGCGAGCGGCGAAACACTCGCGGGGTGCAGAGATAGCTCAATGGGCCTGGGTAGAGTTGAACTACCGACCTCACGCTTATCAGGCGTGCGCTCTAACCACCTGAGCTACAGGCCCTTAACGGGGACGGGAGGATAGCCAGCCGCCGGGACCGGCGCAAGTCCGAGGAGCGGGATCGCGCAAGCATGACGAGCCGGGCGCCGCTCGCCTCACCGCATTTCCTCTTCCTCGTCCACCTCTTCGATCTCTTCCAGTTCCTCGTCGTCGAAGTCGTCCTCGTCGTCGAGATCGTCCTCGTTGTCGACGTCCTCATCCTCGTCGTCGTCGTCGAAGGTGAAGCCGTCGTCTTCGAACTCGTCTTCATCCTCGTCGAATTTGCGACGCAGCTCCAGAGTGCCCACCGACGTCTCCCAGGCCAACATGTTCCCCTCCGCCATCAGAGAGAGTGTAAGTCCGGCGCCTACGACGCATCCGCAACGCGGGCGGCCCGGGCGGCCTTCTTCCGCTCGTTGGCCGTCAGCACCCGCTTGCGGAGCCGGATGTTCTTCGGCGTGACCTCGATCAGCTCATCCTCCTCGATGTATTCCAGGGCGTATTCGAGGGTGATCTGGCGGGGCGGCTCCAGGATGACGTTGTCGTCCGAGGCCGTGGTCCGCATGTTGGTGAGCTTCTTTTCCTTGGTGACGTTGACGTCCATGTCCCCGGGACGCGAGCTCTCGCCCGCGATCAACCCCTCGTACACGTGGTCGCCCGGGGTCACGAACATCTGCGCCCGCTCCTGCAGGTTGCCCAGCGCGAATGCCACCACCGAGCCCTCGCGGTCGGCCACCATGACGCCCCGCTTCCGGCCGGCCAGGGGACCCGCCCACGGCCCGTAGTCCAGAAACCGGTGATGCATGATGCCGGTGCCCCGGGTGTCGGTCAGGAACTCCGAGCGGTAGCCGAAGAGCCCGCGGGCCGGAATCCGGAAGGTGAGCCGGACCATGCCCTGCCCCGGGTTCCGCATCTCGGTCATTTCGCTCCGGCGCGGCCCCAGCTTCTCCATCACCACACCCATGTACTCCTCGGGGACGTCCACCGTCAACTCCTCGTACGGCTCCAGCCGCTCCCCGTCGGTCCCCAGCTTGGTGATCACCCGGGGCCGCGACACCTGGAACTCGAACCCCTCCCGCCGCATCGTCTCCATCAGGATGCCGAGGTGGAGCTCGCCCCGGCCGGCCACGCTGTGGGTATCGGGGCTGTCGGTCTCCTCCACCCGGAGGGCCACGTTGCGCTCCAGCTCGCGGTAGAGCCGGTCCTTGAGCTGGCGGCTGGTGACGAACTTCCCCTCGCGGCCGGCGAACGGGCTGTTGTTGACGATGAAGTCCACCGAGATCGTGGGCTCCTCGACCGCGATGCCCGCCATCCGCTCGGGCACCTCCACCGAGGTGAAGGTCCGGCCGATCTCGATGGTCTCGAAACCCGACAGCGCCACGATGTCGCCCGCGCCGGCCACGTCCACTTCGACCCGGTGCAGCCCGTCGAAGGTATAGAGCCTGGTGACCCGGTTCCGCTCGAAGGTCTCGTCGGCCACCAGCCCGGGCTCACCCAGCGGAAGCAGGGCCACCTGGTCGCCCACCCGGACCCGGCCGCGCTCAATCCGGCCGATCGCGATCCGGCCGAGGAAGCTGGAGAAGTCGAGGGTGGAGACCAGCATCTGGAACGGCCCTTCGGGATCGCCCTTGGGCGGCGGCACGTAGTCCAGGATCGACTGGAACAGCGGCCGGAGGTCGGTGCCCGGATGATCGAGCTCAGTGGTGGCGGTGCCGGCCCGGCTCGAGGTGTAGAGGAAGGGCGCGTCGAGCTGCTCCGGCGTGGCCTCGAGGTCGATGAACAGGCCCAGTACCTCGTCGTGGACCCGGAGCGGCTCCGAGTCGGCCCGGTCGATCTTGTTGATCGCCACGATCGGCCGGAGGCCGAGCGCCAGGGCTTTCCGGGTGACGAACCGGGTCTGCGGCATCGGCCCTTCGGCCGCATCCACCAGGATCAGCACCCCGTCCACCATCCGCAGGATCCGCTCGACCTCGCCGCCGAAGTCCGCGTGGCCCGGCGTATCGACGATGTTGATCTTGACGCCCTGCCAGCGGACGGCCGTATTCTTGGCCAGGATGGTGATGCCCCGCTCGCGCTCGAGCGGGTTCGAATCCATGACCCGCTCCTCGACTTGCTGGTTGGCCCGGAACGCGCCCGCCTGCCGCAGCATCTGGTCCACCAGGGTGGTCTTGCCGTGGTCGACGTGGGCGATGATGGCCAAATTACGGATCAAGCAGCACTTCCTTCGGTCGGAACGGATGAGGCCCGGACCCCCGGGCCTCCGCGGCGCATATATAGACTAGGCCGGGCGGGGCCGCAAGAACCTTTGGGGTGGGGATGGCCGGCGGAAGGCTAGTGGGCGTGCCCGTGGTGTCCGGGGCCGGCGTGGGCCACCGGGCGGACTTCCTCACACTCGTCGGCCACCTCCAGCTGCATGGTGACGTGCCCGATCCCCAGGGCGGCCATCTCCGACCGGACCGCCTCCAGCACCGCCGGATGGGTCTCGAGATCGGGCACCACCGCGTGCCCGCTCATCGCCACGACCCCGCTCACCACCGTCCAGACGTGGAGGTCGTGCACCGCCGCCACCCCCGGGACGCCCAGGATCCGCTGCTGGACGTCGGCCATGGCCACATGGCGGGGCACGGCATCGAGCAGGATGTCGGTGCTCTCGCGCATCAGCCGCCAGGCGCCGGCCAGGATCAGCAGCGAGAGGCCGATCGAGGCGATCGGATCGGCCGGGGTCCAGCCGGTGAGCCAGATGATGGCCGCCGCCCCCAGCGCGCCCGCCGAGCCGAGGGCGTCGCCCATGACGTGGAGGTAGGCGCCGCGGGCATTGAGGCTGCCCTCCCGCGAGCCGTGGAGCAGGTAGAGGCTCACCAGGTTGACCAGCAGCCCCGCCCCGGCCACGACCAGGAACAGGCCGGTCCGGATCGCCTGCGGATGCTGGATCCGCTGGATGGCCTCGACCACCACCCAGCCGGCGATCCCGAACAGCGCCGCGCCGTTCACCAGCGCCGCCAGGATCTCCCAGCGGAGATAGCCGTAGGTCTTGGTGTCGTCGGCCGGCCGTTGGGCGATCCAGGCGGTGAGCAGGCTGAGGGCCAGGGCGCCGACGTCGGTGAGCATGTGCCCCGCATCGGCCAGCAGCGCCAGCGAGCCGCTGACCCACCCGCCGATCGCCTCCAGCACCATGAAGGCGCCGGTCATCGCCAGCACGGCCCACAGCCGAGGCATCGGGGTGGCGGGCCCGCGCGTCAGGTGGACGCAGTCGGCGCGGGAAGTCGGGGTGGCCATGCCCCAAACTTAGCCCGGTCTCACGACGCGATGATCCTTCCGGCCCCCGAGTCCCGCCGTCCGTGTCCGGCGGTCGGCTCGTCCGCCTGGCGGATCCGGACCGCCTCCGCGTGACCGTAGAGTCCCTCGGCCTCCGCCAGAGCGATAATGGCGTCCGTGTCCTCCGCCAGCCGGGCCCGGGTATAGCGGATCACGCTGGTCCGCTTGACGAAGTCATATACGCCGAGCGGCGAGGCGTAGCGCGCTGTGCCGCTGGTCGGCAGCACATGGCTCGGCCCAGCCAGGTAGTCGCCCACCGGCTCGGGGGTATCGTCGCCCAGGAAGATGGCCCCGGCGTGCCGGATGCCGCCGGCCACCCGCTCGGCGCCCTCGGTCACGATCGCGAGGTGCTCGGGGGCCCGCCGGTTGGCGACCTCGATGGCTTCGCGCATCGTGGGCACCAGCACCAGCAGCCCGTTCCGCTCGAGCGCCGTTCTGGCGATGGCCGCCCGGGGCGCCCGGGCCAGCGCGGACTCGAGCGCCTCCGGGAGGGCCTCCGCCAGCGCCGGATCGGTGGTGACGCACCAGGCCACGGCGTCCTCGTCGTGCTCGGCCTGGGCGATCAGGTCGGCCGCCACCCGGGCCGGCTGCGCGGTCCCGTCGGCGATGATCAGGATCTCGGTGGGCCCCGCGATCATGTCGATTCCGACCAGTCCCACCACCTGCCGCTTGGCCTCCGCCACCCAGCGGTTGCCCGGCCCCACGATCTTGTCCACCCGCGGCACGGTGGCCGTGCCGTAGGCCAGCGCCGCCACCGCCTGGGCCCCACCGATCCGGAAAATCCGGGTCACCCCGGAGAGGGCGCAGGCGGCGAGGACCGCGTCGGTCACACCCTGGGGCGGCACCACGGCCACGATCTCCTGCACTCCGGCCACCAGCGCCGGGACCGCGTTCATGACCACGGACGAGGGATAACTCGCCTTCCCGCCGGGGACGTAGAGCCCGACCCGGTCGAGAGGAGTCACCTTCATGCCCACCACGCTGCCGTCCGCCTCGGCCAGGGTGAAGCCGGGGTCCCGCTGATGCTCGTGGTAGGCCCGCACCCGGTCCACCGCCCGGGTGAGGGCGGACCGAAGCTCCGGGCTGATCCGGCCGAGGGCGCCTTGCCAGGCGGTCGCGTCCAGCTCCCACTCCTGCGGGGGCAGGTCCACGCCGTCGAACCTGCGGGTATATTCGCCGACGGCCTCGTCACCCCGGTCCAGCACGTCCTCCAGGATGCGCCGCACCGCGTCCCGGGTGGCCGGATCGCTGCCGGCCCGGTGCGGCAGCAGCGGCTCGAGCGCCTCGAACGGGGGCACGGCCAGCACGCGTATCATCCGGAGACCTCGCGGTAACACATTTGGAGTACTAGACTTAAAGAGTATGGAATCGGCCGCTTCCCCCGCGATAGGGCTCGGGCTCGCCTCGGTAGTCGTCCTGGTGCTCGCGAACGCCTTCTTCGTGGCGGCCGAGTTCGCCCTGGTCGGCGCCCGGCGCACCCGGCTGGACGAAATGGCCCGGGCGGGGGATGGCAAAGCTAGGCTGGCCCGCCGCGCACTACAATCACTCGACCGCTACATCTCCGCCACCCAGCTCGGGATTACCCTGGCTTCCCTCGGCCTGGGCTGGACCGGCGAGCCGGCGCTGGCGGGCCTGATCGAAGGCGGCTTCGGCTGGCTGCCGCCGGCCGTGGCGGCCGTCGCCACGCACGGCCTCGCCTCGATCATCGCCTTCAGCATCATCACCATCCTGCACATCATCCTGGGCGAGCTGGTGCCGAAGGCGCTGGCCCTGCTCTATCCCGAGGTCGTGAGCACCTGGATCGCCGCCCCGCTGATCGGCTTCGCCTGGGCCATGGCCTGGCCGATCGCGCTGCTCAACGGCAGCGCCAACCGTCTGCTCCGGCTGATGCACATCTCGCCGCCGGGCGAGCACGAGCGGCTCCACTCGCCCGAGGAGATCCGGATGCTGGTGGAGCAGAGCACCGAGGGGGGCAGCCTCCTCAAGGAGGACGCCCGGTTGCTGGAAGGCGTCTTCGAGTTCAGCGAGAAGACCGCCCAGGAGGTGATGACGCCCCGGACCCAGATGATCGCGCTCGATTCCAGCCTGAGCGTGGAGGAGGCGGCCGATCAGGTGGCGGTGGCCCGCCGGTCCCGCTATCCGGTGTACACCGAATCGCTCGACGAGATCGTGGGCGTGGTCCACGCCAAGGACATCCTGACCGCGCTCCGGGCCCGGCCGCGGGAGACGGTCGGGCAGATCATGCGGCCGCCGCTGTTCGTGCCCGGCACCCGGGAGGTGGAGGACGTTCTGGCCGACATGAAGCGGCTCAAGACCCATCTCGCCGTGGTCCTCGATGAGTACGGCGGCACCGCCGGGCTGGTCACGATGGAAGACCTGCTGGAGGAGATCGTCGGGCCCATCTTCGACGAGTACGATCCGCAGGACCGGCCCGGCACCGCCGACGGCGCCGCGCGCCTCGACGGGGCGATGCCGATCACCGAATTCAACTCCCAGTACGACGCGGCCCTCGACGACGCCGACTACACCACCATCGGTGGCTACGTCTTCGGCCAGCTCGGCCGGCTGCCACGGCCCGGCGACCGGGTCGCGGTGGCCCAGCACACGTTCGAGGTGGTGGAGATGGACGGCCGCCGGGTGCGAATCCTGCGGCTCCAGACGGCGCCGCCAGTCCCGGTGGAGCAAGGCAACCGGAAGGACCATGCCTAGCGCCTGGGAGTCGGCGGAGCACCACCGCGCGGAGCGCCAGCGGGCGGCGTTCTTCGAGGTGAGCCGGCGACTGAGCGCGGCCACCACGCCGGGGGAAGCGGCCCGGATCATCGTCGGCGCGGCCCAGGACCTGATCGGCTGGGACGCCTGCACTCTCGATCTCTATCACCCCGAGACCAACCAGGCCGAGGACGTGCTGACCCTGGACACCCTCGACGACGGCCCGCCCGTGGACGTGGCGCCGGCCGAGGTCCAGACGACGCCCGGGCCGATGTTTGCGCGCGTGCTGCGCGAGGGGGCTACGCTCATCCTCCGACCCAACGACGAGCCCACCGACGGCCTCGTCAGCTTCGGCGACACCGGCCGCCGCTCCCGTTCGCTGATGTTCGTCCCCATCCGCTACGGCGACCGGCCGACCGGCATCGTCTCGATCCAGAGCTATACCCCCGACGCCTACGACGAGGAGGCGCTGGCCACCCTGCAGGAGCTGGCCGACCACTGCGGCGGCGCGATCGAACGGCTCCGGATCGAGCACGAGCTGCGGGAGAGCCGGGAGCAGCAGACCCGGACCGAGGCGTTCGCCCTGGTCATGACGGCCCACCTGGGCCTGGACGGCCGCTGGCTCAAGGTCCCGGCCTCGCTCTGCCAGCTGATCGGGGTGGAGGAGGACCGCCTGCTCGGCACCTCGATGGCCGCCCTCCTGGATCCCGACGACGTGCCCGCCGAGCGGGCGGGGCGCGAGCGGCTGCTGGCGGGGGAGACCCGGAGTGTGGACCTCGAAACCCGCTGGCCGCGGGCCGACGGCCGGGTGCTCTGGATGTACCTCAATCTCTCGGTCGTGTCCGATGGCGAGGGGCGACCGGTCCGCTTGTTGGCTTACCTCCGGGACATCACCGACCGGAAGAGTCTCGAGGATCAGCTCCGTCAGGCGCAGAAAATGGAGGCGGTGGGCCAGCTGGCCGGCGGCATCGCCCACGACTTCAACAACCTGCTCACGGCCATCCTGGGCAGCACCGAGCTGCTGATCGCGGGGACGCCCCCGACCGATACCCGGCGGGACGATCTGCAGGAGATCGCCCGGGCGGCTCACCGGGCGGCCGGCCTGGTCCGCCAGCTGCTGGCCTACAGCCGGAAGCAGGTGCTCCGGCCGCGGCTGGTGAACCTGAACAGCATCGTCCACGAGATGGGCGGGATGCTCCGGCGGGTGGTGGGCGAGCAAATCGAGCTCCAGCTGCACCTCGACCGCTCGCTGGGCGACGTGATCGCCGACCCGGGGCAGCTCGAGCAGGTGATCGCCAACCTGGGCGTCAATGCCCGCGACGCGATGCCCCGGGGCGGCACCCTCACCTTGACCACCGCCAACGTGAGCGGCGCCGCTCGCGCCACGGCCGCCGCCGACGGCCTGCCGCCTGGCGGGCCCCTGGTGGCGCTGGCGGTGAGCGACACCGGCGTCGGCATGGACGACCACGTGCTGGCGCACCTGTTCGAGCCGTTCTTCACCACCAAGGAGCTGGGCCGGGGCACCGGCCTTGGCCTGGCCACGGTCTACGGCATCGTCCGCCAGAGCGGCGGCCAGATCCAGGTGGCCTCCCGCCCGGGCGAGGGGTCCACGTTCACGGTCTATCTGCCGCGGGCCGAATCGCCCGCCGCGGGCTCGGCCGCCGCGGTGGCCGAGCCGCCCGTGCCCGGGGGGTCCGAGACGGTGCTGGTGGTAGAGGACG
>JBBRGH010000013.1:0-22060 GCA_038240915.1 Gemmatimonadales bacterium
GGCCCCCCCCCCGGGGGGGGGCGCCCGCCCCCCGGCGGGGGGGGGGGGGGGGGGGGGGGGGGGGGCCCGGCGTGCCGGTGAGCGAGTAGGGGTTACAGCATAGGGCTGCAGCACAGAGGCACAGAGCCCCCGGAGGAATGAGGCGAAGAAGGTTTGTTCTCTCTGTCTCCTTGCCTCTGTGGTGATTCGGTCAGCTCGGCACCGCGACATGCTCTAGCCGGTGATCTTGACCTCGATAGCCAGGTCCGCCGCCCGCACGCTGTGGGTCAGCGCCCCGATCGACACGAAGTCCGCTCCGGCCTCCGCGTAGCCCCGCACGTTGTCCAGCGTAATACCCCCGGTCGCCTCGATCCCGATGCCCGGCCGCATCGCCCGGGCCCGGGCGCCCCAGCCCCGCACCGTGTCCGGCGTCTGGTTGTCGACCAAAAGCCTGGTGGCGCCGGCCGCGCAGGCCTGTTCCAGCTGCTCCTGCGACTCGACCTCGACGTAGAGCGCCGTCAGCCCCCGTCGCCGGGCGTCGTCCAGCGCGTCGCCCAGGGTGCGGCCGCTCCGGACCGCGGCCTGCCAATGGTTGTCCTTCACCATCACCTCGTGGCCCAGATCTGCCCGGTGGCGCTCGCCGCCGCCCGCCAGGACGGCCGCGATGTCGAGCGCCCGGAGGCCCGGAGCGGTCTTGCGGGTGTGGAGGATGCGGCACCCGGTGCCGGTCACGGCCTCCACGTAGGCCCGGGTGGCCGTGGCGATGCCGGAGGCCCGCTGGAGCAGATTCAGCAGCGGCCGCTCGGCCCGGAGAATTCGCGCCAGGTCGCCGTGCAGCACGGCGGCCACCGCGCCGGCCCGAAGCGCCTGGCCGTCGGCCGAGCGCCACTCTATTCGGCAGTCGCAGGCGCGCGCCACTGCGTCGGCAAAGGTGGCGCCGGCCAGCACCCCCCCACTTCGATGCTCGAGGATGCCCTGGGCGTGGAGACCCGCCGGAACGGTGACGGCCGTGGTAACGTCGGTCGGGCCGTCCTCGGCCAGGGCCGAGGCGGCGATCCGCGCCGCGTCGTCGCTCACTGGCCCAAGGCGACCATGCGGTCGATCGCGCCGCGGGCGCGGGCCGCGATCTCGGGCGGAACGGTGATATGGTAGCGGTCGTGCACCAGCGAATCGCGCACGTTGGCGAGAGTGATGGTCTTCATGAAGGCGCACTCGGCCTCGGGGTCGGCCGCGATGAACTCCTTGTCCGGCGCCATCTGCCGCATCCGGTGCATGATGCCGGTCTCGGTGGCGATGATGAACTGCTTCGCCGGCCGCTCGGTCACCGCCCGGATCATCCCTTCGGTCGAAGCGATGTGCAGCCCCTCGGCCTGGATGTCGCCCCGGCCCATCTCGTAGATCAGCTGGCCGGCGCAGCCGCACTCGGGGTGCACCAGCACTTCGGCCTCGGGATAGCGCTCGCGGGCGGCATTCAGGGTCTCCGAGCGGATCCCCTTGTGCACGTGACATTCGCCCATCCACACCTCGACGTTCCGCTCGGGCCGCATCCGCCGGACGTGGGCGCCGAGGAAGAAGTCGGGCAGGAAGAGGATGCCCTTGTCCGCCGGGATGGCGTCGATCACGTCGAGCACGTTGCCGCTGGTGCAGCAGTAATCGAGCTCCGCCTTCACCTCGGCCGTGGTGTTCACGTAGCCGACCGCGATGTAGTCGGGGAACTGCGCCTTCCACCGCCGCACGTCCTCCGCCGTCACCGTGGCCGCGAGCGAGCAGCCGGCCTCGAGGTCCGGCAGCAGCACGCGCTTCGCGGGCGAGAGGATGGCCGCCGTCTCCGCCATGAAGTGCACGCCGGCGAACACGATCACCTCGGCCGGGGTCTTGGCCGCCTGGCGCGAGAGGCCGAGCGAGTCGCCCACGAAATCGGCGACATCCTGGACCTCGGGCCGCTGGTAGTTGTGGGCGATCACCACCGCGTTCCGCCGCCGCGCCAGGGCGCGGATCTCAGCCTGGAGAGCGGCGATCTGGTCGGGCGTCTCGTCCTGCGGCTCGATGACGGGAAGGGAGAGAGTCATAGGCGACGGGTCAGGCGGTCTCGCGCTTGAGGGCGGCAGGCGGGTAGTCGAGCCGGCGGTGTCCGCCGCGGCTCTCGCGGCGGCGGCGCGCGGCCTGGGTGATGAGGCGCGCCACCACCAGCTGGTTGGTGGTGCGCCAGGCAGCGGTCGGCGTCTCGCGGGTGAGGCCGTCGAGCGCCTGCTCGGCGTGGAGGAGCGACGATTCGGTGCGCTGCACGCCCACGTGGGCGCTCATGATCTCGCGCATCTCGCGGCGGACCTCGGCGCACGACTCGTCGGCGCCGCCGTCCCGGAGGCCGGCATCGTCCGCCGTGACCGCCTCCGCGTCGGCGCCGCCGCCGGCATCGGCGGCGACCACTGCGCGCCCGGCCCGGTCGGCGAACACCAGACCCTCGAGCAGCGAGTTGGAGGCGAGCCGGTTGGCGCCGTGGACGCCGGTCGAGGCCACCTCGCCCACCGCCCAGAGGCCGGGCAGGCCGGCGCGGCCCTCCAGGTCGGTCTGGATGCCGCCCATGGCGTAGTGGAGCGCCGGCGCCACCGGCAGGAGGTCGCGGCTGGCGTCGAGGCCATACCGCGCCAGCATCGCGGTAATGCCCGGAAAGCGGGTCGGAAAGTCGGCGATGGACCGGGCGTCGAGCCAGGCCCCGCCGGCGGCCACGGCCGCCGCCACGGCCCGGGCCACGATGTCGCGGGGCGCCAGCTCGCCCCGGGGATCGGCGTCGAGCGCGAACCGGCGACTGTCCCGGTCCACCAGCAGCGCACCCGCCCCCCGCACGGCCTCGGAGATGAGCGGGGCCGGATTCACGCCCGGGAGGGTCAGCGCGGTGGGGTGGAACTGGAGGAACTCGATGTCGCGCAGCGTCGCGCCGACATGGTGGGCCAGGGCCCAACCGTCCGCCGTGGCGACCTTGGGGTTGGTGGTGACGGCGTAGAGCTGGCCCACCCCGCCGGTCGCCAGCACCACGGCCCGCGCCGCCAGCGGATACCGGGCCCCGCCCCGCGGCAACGCCATCACGCCGGCGATGCGATCCTGCCGCACCAGCAGGCTGGTGACTTCGGTGTGCTCCAGCAGCTCGATCAGGGGATGCTGGCGGACCACCTGCGCCAGGCAGCCGATCAGGGCGGCGCCGGTCCGGTCGCCGCCGGCGTGGATGATCCGGGCTCGGGTGTGGGCCGCCTCGAGGCCGAAGCGGAGCCGGCCGTCGCCGCCACGATCGAACCGCGCGCCCAGGGCGAGCAGTTCGTAAATCCTGTCGGGGCCTTCGCTTGTGAGGATTCTGACGGCTTCAGGATCGGCCAGGCCGTCACTGGCGGCCAGGGTGTCCGCGGCGTGCTGGCTGGGACTGTCACCCGGGCCCAGGGCGACGGCGATCCCGCCCTGCGCCCAGGCACTGGCGCTGTCGGCCAGCGTCTCCTTGGTGACCACGATCGCCGCCTGTCCCTCGGAAGCAAGCCGCCAGGCCGTCCAGAGGCCGGCGATGCCCGTTCCGACGATCACGGGGCGAGAAGTCATGGAAGGAATATAGCGTCGCCGCGGGAAGTTCCCGCCGGCTCACGTCCTGACCCGGGCCAGCAGGATCAGGCCCATCAGCAGGAAGACCATGTTGGGGAGCCAGGCGGCCAGGGTGGGATCGATCAGCCCTCCCGCGCCGACGGCCTTCATGATCTGGGTGATGAGGAGGAAGAGAATCGTCGTGCCCAGGCTGATCGCCACGCCGATGGCGGCGCCGGCCCGTGGTGCCTGGACCGCCAGCGGTGCGCCGAACAGGGCGATGATGAGGCAGGTGGCCGGCAGCGCCAGCTTGAGCGACTGCTCCACGACCAGCTTGTTGGCGTCGTTGCCCGAGCGCTTGAGCGCGTCGATGTAGCGGCCCAGCTCGGCGTAACGCATCTCGTCCGGCGCCTTGGGCTCGGCCAGCAGGTCCGCCGGCGACTGGGTCAGCGCCTTGAGCTGCATCGTCCGGAAGGCGAAGGCGGCCTGGCGGCTGGGTCCGGCGATGACCCGGCTGGTGCCGTTGTTGAGACGCCAGCTTTTCGTCGAGTCGCTCCAGGTGGCGCTGTCGGCGGTGAGGATCAGCCCGGGGTACTGATCGCCGTTGCCCTGGCGCTCGAGCAGCAGCTGCTTGAGCTGCCGCGTGCTCACGTCGAGCGACCGGACGGTGTAGACCCAGCCCGCATCGGCCCGGTACACGAAATTGTAGCGCGAGCGGGTGGAGCGGGTCTGCTTGCTCTTCTGGATCTCCGCCTGCCGGGCGGTGGCCCCCGGCGCCATCTCCCCCACGACGAAGGCCAGGCCGGTCGCCAGCACGGCAGCCACGAAGATCGGGGCCACCAGCCGGTGGAAGCTCATGCCGCCGGCCTTGGCCGCGGTCAGCTCCGAGTGCCGGCCCATCGCCCCGACCGTGAACACCGTGGCGAACAGCACCGCCGCGGGCATGACCAGGAAGGCGTTCTCGGGAATGGAATAGATGTAGCTCACCACGATCTCGCGCATGGTGAGCCCCCGGTCCAGCAACCGGTTGAGGGTGTCGGTCAGGTTGATCAGGATCGAGACCAGCGGGAACCCCAGCGCCGTCAACACGAAGATCCGGAGCCAGCTCCCGAAGACGTAGCGATCGAGCGTCCGGATGCCGATCACGTCGCCTCGCCCGGCGGAGCCGGCGGCGCGCCGCGGAGGCGGCGGAACAGGTGCCGGATGCCGTCCAGCACCTCCTGGAAGTCGCCGCCGCGGGTGGAGCCCGACTCGCGGCTGACCCGGACCAGGCCGATCAGGCCGATGACGGTCAGCACGATGTTCGGCGTCCACATCGCGGCCCAGGGCGAGACGAAGCCACGGTCGGCCAGGCTCTCACCCGCCGTCAGCCCCACGTAGTGGACCGAGAAGACCAGCAGCCCGCCGCCGATCACCAGCCCGATGCCGCCCCTGGGAAACCGGAGCGCCATTACGAGGCCGATGATCACGAACGAGATGCAGGCCATGCTGATCGCCCACTTCTTGTGGACCTCGACCAGGAACCGGTCAGCCCGCCGGTCGGCGTCCACGGCTCGGTCGGCCGCGGTGGCCACCTGGGCCCAGTTGGACAGCTGGATCCGGCCGGTGGTGGGCTTGGGGTAGATCAGGCCCGGCGGAGCCTTGGTGGGGCCGGGCGCAAGCTGGTTCGGGCCCGACGGTCGGAGCGCCGGACGGCCTAGGAGCGGGGTCCCGGTTTGTTTGAGCCGCGGCCTCAGCGGAGGTACGGTGGCCTGGACGGGCCCTGGGACCTGCACCGCCGCAGGCCCCTGTCCGGGCTCCGGCACCTGAACCGTAGCCCCCTGCCGGCTGACCAGCGGCGCGTCCGGCTGTGCGGGGTTTCCCGGCTCCGCCGTCCTCGGAGAGATCGCACCCGCGACCCGGTCGATCCAGCCGCAGTATACCGGCAGCCGGGACTCGGTCGAATCCGATTCGGCCGCGGGCAGGGGCGGCAGCGCCAGCAGGGCCCGGAGATCGCTCACCAGCAGCGCCTGCCGGTCCTCGGCCGCGGTCCGCTGGTCCAGCCGGGCGTCCTGGATGACCGAGATCATCTCGCAGGTGCTCATCTCGCGGTCGCCCCGGATGGTCTCGGTGCTGTTCCGGACCAGCTCGTCGAATACGTTCTTGACCCGGATGTCGTTGACCTTGTAATAGGTCAGCTGGAAGGCGGTCGGGTCGGAGGGGCGGTACTGGTGGATGGTGCCGTCGTAGAGCCGGAGGCTCAGGTCGGTCTGTCCCTCCGCGTAGGCCATCTGGCCGCTGTCGGCATAGATGATCCGCCGGCTGGTCTCGCCGCCCACGTCGTAGATCGTGATGTCCCGGAGCCGGCCGGTGGCGGGATCGATCCGGCCGGCCCGGAGGAAGTACTGCGAGGGGGGCACCTCGTTGATCACCTGCTCGCGCAGCTCGAAGGTCGGCTTCTTCCGGCCGATGTCGATCAGCAGGCCGCGGAGCCGGGCATTGCTGCGGGGCAGCACCTGATCGACGAAGGCGAAGTTGAAGGCCGACATGAACACGCCCCACGCCAGCACCGGCGCCAGAATCTGGTAGACGCTGATCCCGCTGGCCCGCATGGCGGTGATCTCGTTGTCGGCCGCCAGGTGGCTGAAGGCGTACAGCACGGCCAACAGCACCGCCATCGGCAGGGTCATGGCGATGATGAACGGCAGGCTCAGCGCAAAAACCTCTCCGATCACGCCCCAGGGCAGGCCCTTCCCCACCAGTGCGCCGAACTTCTTGGCGATCTGGCTCAGCAGCATCAGGCTGGTGAGCGCGCCGAGCCCGAAGAGAAACGGCGCGGCCAACTGGCGGAGCAGGTACCGACTGAGCAGGCGCACGACGGCTAACTCACAGATTTGTAAGGGTTTGTTGGAGTCATTATATTGGACCAAGTCCTCTTCCTCAAGACATGCCGTGATCCTGTAGCGTGACACGTTTCCTGGTCGCCTTGGGCTGCCTTTTCGGGCTGCCTGGGGTGCTGTACGCGCAGGCGGACACGACGGGGCCCGGCCTCCGGCTCCGCTTCGAACATCCCCCGCTCGTCCTCGAGCAGCCCGCCGCGCTTCGCGCCACGTGGATGGGGGGAGCGCGGCTGGTGCCGACCGCCCGGCTCGCGGTGTTCGACAGCACTGTCACGGCTGAGCTGGAGGCCGGCCGGGCCGAGCGTCAATTCGCCTTCCGGATGCGGAACATCTACGGGGTGGTGGAGCTCGAGCCCGAGGCGGCGGCGGCCGGCGAGCAGCCCCGACGGAACCTGCTCGGTCTGCCCACGAAGTATGCGGATCTGACCCTCGATGGCCAGGCCCGGCTCGAGATCCGGACCGACCGCGTCAAGGAGGAACGCTGCACGCCCGCGCTCTCCCTCGATCCCAACTCCGGCTGCCGCGGCAGCTTCAAGGCGCCCAGCCTCGACAACCAGGTCAACATCCGCTCCACCGGCCTGCTGGGCCAGCGGGTCCACGTGAACGTGGACTTCGATACCGAGCGGGACTACAGCAGCAACAACAACGTCCAGATCTACTACGAGGGCCTCCAGGACGAGATCGTCCGCCGGATCGACGTCGGCACGGTCGTCTTCCAGCCGCCGCCCTCGCGCTTCATCACCGCCGCCGTCCCGGCCAACAACTTCGGCATCAACGCCACCTTCGAGGTCGGCCCGATCCAGCTCCAGACCCTGGCCGCCACCCAGAAGGGAAGCGTGGTCTCCGAACGGACCTACACTGTCGGCGCCACTACCAGCCAGGCCCAGGACCGCCAGGTGCGCGACCTCGACTTCGAGAGCGGCCGGTTCTTCTGGATCGTGGACCCCGACAGCCTGGCCGGCTTCCCCGCACTCGACATCCTCAAGCTGGCGCCCGAGGCGCTCGCGCCCACCTACCGGCCCGCCCAGGTCCGGATCTATCGCTACCGGGCCGCCAACAGCAAGAGCGGCCTCAACCCCAACCTGGGCGGGATCACGGCCCTGGCCCGCCGGAGCGACAGTCCGCAGCAGTTCGGCCCGGTGCGCTGGGAGCTGCTGATCCAGGGTACCGACTACTACCTCGACCAGTCGGGTCTCTGGATCACCCTCGGCACCAAACTCGATCAGAACGACTATCTGGCGGTCAGCTATCGGACCGCCGCCGACAACGCGATCGGCACCTTTCCCGACGTGGACCGCGGCACGGTCAGCGTGGGCGGCGTGCCCCAGGCGCTCGATACCCTGGAGCTGATCGTCCAGCCGCAGCAGGGACCGGCGCTGCCGACCTTCCGCTACGAGATGCGGCAGATCTACCGCGTGGCCGGCGCCGATCTCGATCCCAACTCGCTCCAGGTCGGGATCACGCTCAACCGGTCCGAGCGCCCCCTCTCGGGCAGCGCGCAGACCTACCTCCAGGGGCTCGGCCTGGCAGTGCCGAGCGACGCGGCCGCCTTCGACCGGGTCAACCGGCTCTTTCCCCGGCAACAGGACACCGAGGCGGCGCAGGTCATCCGCGACTCCTACCTGATCTTCCCCCACCTGCAGCCGTTCGCCGACCCGACCCGGCTCCGCCCGGCCGAGGCGTCCGACTCGCTGTACCGCACGCCGTTGTTCCTGCTGCTGTCGCAGGGACCGCCGGCCAAGTTCGCCGTCCGACTGCAGTACGACGCCACCGGCGGAGGGGATCGCTCCAGCCTGAGCCTCAACACGCTCCAGCTGCGGGAGAACAGCGAGCAGCTCTTCGTCGGCGGGCGCAAGCTGGTCCGCGGCGTGGACTACTCGATGAACTACGACGTCGGGCAGGTGACCTTCCTCGCGCCCGACGCCCTGTTCGGCACCGGCACCGCCCAGGTGATCGCCCGGTTCGAGGAACGCGGCCTGTTCGCGGTCGCGCCGACCACGATTCTCGGCATGACGACCCGTTACTCGCTGGGAGAACGCGGCGCGATCAACCTGATCGGGCTCTACCAGCGGGAGCAGAGTGCCTTCACCCGGCCCCAGCTCGGCTTCGAGGCCTCGGCCAACCTGATCGGCGGCATCAACACCGAGCTCCACTTCAAGCCCAATTGGCTCACCGGGGTGGTCAACAAGCTGGTGACCAAGCACTCCACCGCCCCCTCGCTGTTCGACGTGAACGCCGAGTTCGCCATGACCAAGCCCGATCCCAACCGATCGGGCCTGGCGTATCTCGAGGAGTTCGAGGGCGAGGCGGGGCTGGCGGTCTCCCTCCGCGAGACCCAGTGGGAGTTCGGCAGCCGCCCGCAGCAGCCGGCGGGGCTCGAGGACATCGGCTTTGCCGGGGGATTCGACAACGACGACGCGGTGGCGCTCACCTGGCAGAACCTGATTCCCGGCCCCAACGGCCAGGCCCTCGAGCGCCGGCCCCAGGACATCGACACCCTGATCCGGCTGGTCGGGCGGGGCGAGGATCCGGAGACGATCATGTACCTCACGCTGCACGCCGATACCGCCGGCGGCATCGTGCAGCGGAACAACTCCGCCCGCTGGTCGCTGCCCCGGCGCGATTTCCGGCCCCGTTGGCGCTCGATGGTGACCTCCCTCAGTCCCACCGGCGTGGACCTGAGCAACGATGACTTCCTCGAGTTCTGGCTGTTCCAGCCGGCGGGCGACTCGGCCAGCGTTGCCGGC
Source organism: Gemmatimonadales bacterium (assembly GCA_038240915.1). Taxonomy (GTDB): domain Bacteria; phylum Gemmatimonadota; class Gemmatimonadetes; order Gemmatimonadales; family GWC2-71-9; genus CAVVWJ01. Next base: position 9,167 of record JBBRGH010000013.1, read on the forward strand.
ACCCGGATGGTGTTCGACCTGGGCACGGTGAGCGAGGACGCCGTCGCCCTCGCCCCCGACACCTTCGCGGTCAACGGTGCCGACACCCTCTTCACCGGCCGCCAGTACGTGGGCCTGGGCGAGCTCAACACCGAGCGCACCGACATCGGCATCTTCAACGCCGAGACCGACGACGTCGGCATCCTGGGCGACCGGCCGGAGACGATCGAGGAGGCCGGCATCGGGCCGGTGGCCGAGCTGCCGCTCTGCACCCGGACGCTGAGCAACACCGTGGCGCTGTTCCCCTGGGGCGACCTGAGCGCCCGCTGCACCAACGGCAACGGGGTGCTCGACACCGAGGATCTCAACGGTGACACCGGGCTCGACCTGAACGGCTTAAATGAGAACGTCTTCCGCTACATCGTGGATCTGGCGGCCGGCACCGACTTCGTCCGCAACGGCGTGTCGGACGCGCAGGGGACCTGGAAGCTGTACCGCATCCCGATCCGCCAGCCCACCAACACCCTGGGCACCCCGACCCTCCGGCTGTCGCAGCATCTCCGGATCACCTTTGCGACCCCGCCCGACGGCGGCACGCCCGACATCGTGGCCCGGATGGCCATGGCCCGGCTCCGCTTCGTCGGCTCACCCTGGACCCGGCGCTCCGAGACGCCGATCCTCGGGCTGACCGGCGCCGTGGGCCAGCCCCACGGCGAGATCGGAACGTCGGTCGTCTCCACCGAGAACCGGACCGACCTGGGCTACGAATCGCCGCCCGGCGTGATCGAGACCGCGGCCCGTCTCGGCGGCGACCGCGAGTCGCAGGGCACCCAGATCAACGAGAAGTCGCTCCGGATCCTGGCCACCGACCTCCGCCTGGGCGAGCGGGCCGAGGCCTATCTCCGGTTCCCGGCTGGCGCTCAGAACCTGCTGAACTACCGCACGCTGCGGGTGTGGATGCGGGGCCGCGGCCTCGGCTGGGAGGAGGGCGATCTGCAGGCCTTCTTCAAGCTCGGCAGCGACAACGACAACTTCTACCTCTTCCGGGCCGGGGCGCACTCGAACAGCTGGGAGCCCGAGTTCGTCCTCGACCTCGAGGTCTTCCGGCGGCTCCGGGGCGACGTGGAGAACCGCTGGCTCCGCGGCGAGCAGCCGTCGGGCGCGGCCGAGTGCGGGACCGAGGACGTCGGCGCCTACGTGGCCTGCGAGGGCCCGTACCTGGTCCACGTGCGCGACCCGGGTATCAATCCGCCCAACCTGGCCGCCGTCCAGGAGGTGTCGGCCGGCATCTTCCGGGTTGCGCAGGCCGTCACCACCGACCAGGCGGAACTCTGGGTGGACGATGTACGACTGGACGATCCCGTGTCCCAGACCGGCACGGCCGCCTCGATCGACGCCCGGCTGGCCGCCTCCGATGTGGGCAGCTTCCAGATGTCGTACGTCCGGCAGAACGGGCAGTTCCGCCAGATCAACCAGGATCCGTCCTACCGCGGCAGCAACGTGCTGCAGATGGGGGGCGACCTCCGGCTGGACCGCTTCCTGCCCACCTCGCTCGGCCTGTCGATGCCGCTGACGGTGAGCTATGCCCGCACCGGCATCAATCCGGAGCTGCTCACGGGCACCGATATCCGGGGCGAGTCCCTGCCCGGGCTCCGCAGGCCGGATTCACGCAGCGCCACCGTCTCGCTCGCCCTCCGGCGAAGCGTGCCCGGCAAGAACTGGATCACCCGCGGGTTCGTGGATCCGCTCACGGTGACGGCCAGCGTCACCAACGGCCGCGCCTTGACCGAGCTGAGCGAGGCCAGAGCCAAGGCCTACTCCGCCAACCTCAACTATCAGCTGATCATGCGGCGGCGGGGTATCCGGCTTCCGCTGGGCGGGGTGACCAAGGTGCTGCCCGGCTTCATCCGGAAGGGCGAGGTCGGCAAGAGCCTCGAGCGGGCCGACCTGAGCCTGGCGCCTACCCGCATCCGGCTCACCAGCGGCCTCAACCGGGACGAGTCCAACTCGACCGCCTTCCGGCTGCCGGTGGAGCGGAGCGACGATGCCTTCCAGCCGACCTTGTCGCTCAACCACCTGTGGCGCAACTCGGCCGGACTCACCTGGCAGCCGCTTGGCATGCTCAACCTGAGCGGGGACTTGACCAGCACCCGCGATCTCCGGGTCTACCCGGACAGCTCGCCGCTCGGGCGGCTGGCCTACAGCGAGCGGCGCTTCCTGTTCGGCCTGCCGGTGGGCGTGGAGCGGGACCGTGCGCTCACCACGGCGCTGGCGCTGAACCCGGGGCTGGCCAGCTGGCTCCGGCCGCGCTTTCTCTCGAGCAGCAGCTTCGTCCTCAGCCGGACGCTCTCCAGCCGCGACCCGGTGCGGGCCGACGGCGACAGCGGTGCGTTCATCCTGCCGCAGACGCTGAACAACGCCCGGACCAACGAGCTCGGCGCCGCGGTGGACGTCGCCCGCGGGCTCCGCCTCATCGCGGGCGACAGCAGCCGGCTGGGCAAGGCGCTGCTCCGGGTGCGGCCGCTCGACATGACCACCCGGCTCACCCGTAACTCGACCTACGATCTGAGCGCCTTCGACCCGAGCGTGAAGTATCAGCTCGGCCTGGGCGGGCTGGAGAGCTTCCTCCAGCAGGATGGGGCCGATGCCCGCGCGGTCTCCGAGTCGCGCACCGCCAGCGTGGCCAGCGGGGCGGACCTCCCTTACGGCATCGCCTTTACGCTGTCTCACGCGCTGACCCGGACCACCCGGCTGCAGCGGGTGGGCGAGGCGTTCATCGAGACCGAGATCAAGCAGCGCGAATGGCCGGTGGGCAACCTCCGCTGGAGCCGGACCTTCCGCGCCGGGCCGTTCACGCTGCTGGCGGTCGGCACCGGCTTTCGTCGGCGCGAGGGCAGCTCGGTCCAGGTCAACCGAAGCGGGCCGCCGGCGCTCACGAGCATCAACTCCCGCTCGATCACACCGGACGTCCAGTTCGGGTTCCGCAACGGGATGGCGCTCAACCTCGGCCTCAATATGCTGGATCAGGACAACCTGTCGAACGGCAATGAGACCCGGCTGAACCAGAACGACATCACCAGCTCGTTCAACTACGCCTTCCGGTTGCCGCGCTCGTGGAGCCGGAGCCGGAAACAGGTGCGGAGCACGTTGTCCTACCTGCAGACGGCGGCGAAGACCTGCCTGGAGCAGGGGATCACGACCGAGTGCGCCGTCATCTCCGACGTGCGGCGGCGCGAGATCCGCGGCGGGCTGGACACCGACCTGCTCCAGACGCTGAGCGGCGGGCTCCAGGTGGGCTACTCGCTCAATGATGCCCGCCACCTGAGCCGGCGGACCTCGCAGATCTCGATCATCGCCTCGTTCCAGCTCTCGCTCTTCGCCGGCGACTACCGCTGAGACGCTCGTCCGCGTTGACTTTGCCCTCCGAGCGGGATTTCATCCTGCCCATGCGTCGCCACACCGTGCTGGTCCTGCTGCTCGTCGCCGCCTGCCGCGACAGTTCCACGCCCCGCGTCCGCGAATTTGACGGCGCCGCGGCCTTTCGCTACATCGAAACCCAGGTCGGGTTCGGCCCCCGGATCCCGGGGACCGAGCCGCACCAGCGGGCGGCGGCGTGGCTCGACAGCCTGCTCCGGTCCCGGGCCGATACCCTGGTGGTGCAGTCCTGGACCCATGTGACCGCCTCGGGCGACTCGCTGCCGCTCACCAACTTCATCGCGCGTTTCCGGCCCGGCGCCCCCAAGCGACTCCTCCTCCTGGCGCACTGGGACAGCCGTCCCACCGCGGACAGTCCCACCTCGCCCGATTCGACCAAGCCGGTTCCCGGCGCCAACGACGGCGGATCAGGCGTGGCCGCCCTGCTCGGCGTGGCCGACGTGCTCAAGCGGGCGCCGCCCGCGATCGGGGTGGACCTGCTCTTCGTGGACGGGGAGGACTACGGCGACTTCACCAAGACACCGAAGGACGTGCTGATCGGCTCGCGCTACTACGCGACCCACCCGGTGGCCGGGCCGCAGCCGCTCTACGCGGTGCTGTTCGACCTGGTGGCCGACAAGGACCTGCAGATCTTCCAGGAGGGGAATTCGCTGGTCGGCGCGCCCGAAGTGGTGGACCTGGTGTGGAGCACCGCCAACGATCTGGGCTACGCCGGCACCTTCGTGGCCACGCCCAAGCACACCCTGATCGACGATCACCTCGAGCTGCAGAAGGTCGGCATCCGGGCCATCGATGTGGTGGATTTCGATTATCCGTCGTGGCACACCAAGGACGACACGATCGACAAGGTCAGCGCCGCCAGCCTGCAGATCGTGGGAGACGTGGCGGTGGCCCTGGTGCGGCGGGAGGCCAAGTAACTCCCCGTCATCATCGGGGACGGGGGAACGCCGCCGAGGAAAACCGTGCCCGCCTGCGGGTTCCCGCCTCCCACCGCCCGCCGTGGTCGCAGTACCCTCTCCTCATGTCCGCCGCCGAACGCCGTGCGCTCCTCCTGCTGCTCTCCCTCGGGCTGGTGGGCCAGGGCGTCCGCTGGTGGCTGCTCCGGCCCGATCAGGCCCCCGGTGACCTGCGGCTGCTGGCCGAGCTGCCGCCTCGGTCGCCCGCGGCCCACCGGGACAGCATCCTTGCCCTCGCCCGCCCATTGGGTCCGGACGAGCGGGTGGATGCCGATCGGGCCACCGCCGCCGAGTTGGCGCGGTTGCCCAGAATAGGCCTTGCACTGGCCAAGAGGATTGTGGCGGATCGCGAGGCCCGGGGGCCATTCGGGGGTCCCGCCGGGCTCGACCGGGTGCCCGGGGTCGGCCCGGGGCTTCTGGCGTCCCTGGGCCCGCACCTTGCCTTCTCCGGGGCCTCGACCGCCCTCGTACCCCTGCCGATAACCCCAATGCCGCCCGTCGCTCCGGCCGTATCCCGGGGCCCGGAACCGGTGGATCTCAACCGGGCCGACGCGTCCGCGCTGGATGCCCTGCCCGGGGTCGGACCTGCGCGCGCGCGGGCCATCGTCGAGTACCGTCAGGCCAACGGCCCGTTCCGTGCTGTGCAAGAATTGTCTCGGGTGCCCGGAATCGGTCCGGCCGCCCTGGCTCGGTTGCAGGACCGCGTGCGGGTGGCAGGCCCCTGATCCGCCCGCCGCGCCCTGTCCCGATCCTCCGATCACCCACAGACCAGGATCTCACAGGACCATGGCCACCACGGCGGCCGGCGGCAACGACCGGCTCGGCGACACCCTCCTGCGCGACGGGCTTCTCTCGCGCGAGCAGCTGCATCAGGCGCTCGCGGAGCAGAAGGCGTCGAAGCTGCGGCTGGGCTACGTCCTCGTCAAGCTCGGCCTGGTGCCGGAGCTGGAGATCACCAAGGTCCTCGCCCGGCAGTTCCGGATGCCGGCGGTGGATCTCTCGCGCTTCGAGGTGGACCCCAAGATCCTCAAGCTGGTCCCGGCCGACGTGGCCGCGAAGGGCGTGGTCCTGCCGCTCAAGCGGGAGGGCCGCACCCTCACCGTCGCCATGGCCGATCCGAGCGACATGGGGCTGCTCGAGGACCTCAAGTTCATCACCCGGTTCGATCTCTTTCCGGTCATCGCCGGCGAATTCACGCTGCGGGCGTTGATCGAGAAGCACTACCAGGCCGGCAACAGCCAGCAGGAGCTCGAGAGCCTCCTCAAGGACATGGAAGCGGCCGGCGAGGATCTTGAGGTCGTCGAAGAACGGGAAGAGGAGACCGTCACCCAGGCGCAGCTGGAAGACGCGCCGGTGGTGAAGCTGATCAACGGGCTCCTGATCGAGGCGGTCAAGCGGGGGGCCAGCGACATCCACATCGAGCCGTTCGAGCATGAGATCCGGGTCCGCTACCGGGTCGACGGCGCGTTGTTGGAAATCATGCGCCCGCCGCTCAAGATGAAGGCCGCCCTCACCTCGCGCATCAAGATTCTGTCCCAGCTCAACATCGCCGAGCGGCGGGTACCCCAGGACGGCCGCCTCAAGCTCAAGATGGGCAACCGGGTCATCGACTTCCGGGTCTCGACCCTGCCGGTGCTCTACGGCGAGAAGATCGTGATGCGAATTCTCGACAAGGGCAACCTGACGCTCGATCTGACCAAGTTCGGCATCGAGCAGAAGGCCGAGAAGGACCTGATGAAGGCCATCCTGAACCCGTACGGCATGGTGCTGGTCACCGGCCCGACGGGCTCGGGCAAGACCACGACCCTCTACTCCGCCCTCTCGCGGGTCAATACCACCGAAGTGAACATCATGACGGCGGAGGACCCGGTCGAATACAACCTGATGGGCATCAATCAGGTGCTGGTGCGGACCGAGATCGGGCTCACCTTCGCGGCGGCGCTGAAGGCGTTCCTCCGGCAGGACCCGAACATCATCATGATCGGCGAGATCCGGGACCTGGAAACCGGCGGCATCGCCATCAAGGCGGCCCTCACCGGCCACCTGGTGCTCTCCACGCTGCACACCAACGACGCGGCCAGCACGATCACCCGGATGATCGACATGGGCATCGAGGCCTTCAACGTGGCCAGTGCGGTCAACCTCGTGGTGGCGCAGCGCTTGGTTCGCCGGATCTGCAAGGACTGCAAAGGTCCGCACACCTACACCGAGGAGCAGCTGTCGTCCCTGGGCACAGATCTTGAGAAACTGCGGGCCATCCCATTCATGAGGGGCACCGGCTGCGATACCTGCAGCGGCACCGGCTATAAGGGCCGGGCCGGCCTCTATGAGGTCATGGCCCTCTCTCCCGAGCTCCGCCGCATGATCCTCCGCGGCGCGTCCGTCACCGAGATGCAGGAACAGGCAGTGGTGGAAGGCATGCTCACCCTGCGCATGGACGGCATCAAGAAGATCGAGCGCGGTGCGACCACCCTCGAAGAAGTAGTCAAGGAGACGGCCGGATGAGCTTCAACCTGCGGGCGCTGCTCGAGGAAATGATCGAGAAGGAGGCCTCCGACCTGCACATCAGCACGGGCGAGCGGCCTAAGTTGCGGGTGGACGGGGATATCGTGGACAGCTCGGTGACCGAGGTCCTGACCCCCAAGGACACCCTCCAGCTGGCCTACTCGGTCCTGACCGAGAACCAGAAGAAGCGGTTCGAGACCGAGGACGAGCTCGACTTCTCCTTCGGAATTCAGAACTTAGCTCGCTTCCGCGGCAACTGCTTCAAGCAGCGCGGCTGCGTGTCCATGGTAATCCGCATGATTCCTTTCAATGTGCGGACCTTCCAGGAGTTGGGCCTTCCCCCGGTGATGGCCAGGCTGGCCGAACGGCCGCGCGGGCTGATCCTGGTGACCGGCCCGACCGGCTCCGGCAAGAGCACCACGCTGGCGGCGATCATCGACAAGATCAACAAGGAGCGGAAGGGGCACATCATCACGGTGGAGGACCCGATCGAGTTCATCCACCGCCATCAGAGCTGCATCGTCAACCAGCGCGAGATCGGCACCGACACCAAGAGCTTCCAGAGCGCGCTCAAGTACGCGCTCCGCGAAGACCCGGACGTGATCCTGGTCGGCGAAATGCGCGATCTGGAAACCATCGCCGCGGCGCTCACCATCGCGGAGACGGGCCACCTGGCGCTCGCCACGCTGCACACCAACTCGGCGGCGGAGTCGATCAACCGGATCATCGACGTGTTCCCGTCGAACCAGCAGTCGCAGGTGCGGGCCCAGCTGGCCTTCGTGCTCGAGGGCGTCATCACCCAGACGCTGCTGCCCAAGATCCGCGGGCGCGGCCGGGTCATGGCCTGCGAGATCATGGTGGCCACGCCGGCCATCCGCGCCCTGATCCGCGACGACAAGATCCACCAGATCTATTCGGCGATGCAGTCGGGCAAGAAGCACGGCATGCAGACCATGAACGATGCGCTGTACCAGCTGTATACCAACCGCGAAGTCGCCCAGGAAGAGTGCGAGCGCGTGTCGTCGGAGCCCAAGGAGTTCCTCCGGATGATCGGAGTCACCCCGATGGAGGAGCAGGACATCGCCTCCATCAACGGGACGCAGCGCGCCGCTGCCAACCGCCGCTAATCGGAGAAACGTCCCGATGCCGATGTTCGAGTACACCGCCCGCGGGCAGAACGGCCAGATCCAGAAGGGTCAGCTGGACGTCACCACCAAGGATGACGTCAGCGCCTACCTGCGGAAGAACCGTCTGATCCTGGTGAGCGTCCGCGAGGCGCCCAAGCAGATCAAGTTCAGCATGGGCGGGCCGCGCGTGAAGACGCGCGACATCGTCATTTTCACCCGGCAGTTCGCCACCATGATCAACGCCGGCCTGCCGCTCGTGCAATCGTTGAACATTCTGGCGTCCCAGACCGAGAACAAGACTCTGGCCGAGGTCACCCGGGCGGTGGTGTACGACGTCGAAAGCGGCAACACCCTGGCGGACGCGTTCTCCAAGCATCCGCGGGCGTTCTCGTCGCTCTATGTCAACATGGTGGCGGCGGGCGAAGCCGGCGGTATTCTCGACACCATTCTGCTCCGCCTGGCCACCTTCCTCGAGAAGAACGACGCCCTGGTCCGCAAGGTGAAGGGCGCCATGATCTATCCGGGCGTGATCATCTCGGTGGCGGTCATCGCCATCTGCATCCTGCTGGTGTTCGTCATCCCGACGTTCCAGAGCATGTTCGCCTCCGCCAACCTGGAGCTGCCGCTGCCGACCCGGGTGGTCATCGGGATGTCGCACTTCCTCATCGGCTACTGGTGGGCGATCCTGGGGCTGATCGGCGGCGCGGTGTTCGCGATCAAGAGCTACTATGCCACCGCCCCGGGCCGGCTCCAGATCGACGCCCTGATGCTCAAGGCGCCGGTCCTGGGCGATGTGATCCGGAAGTCGGCGGTGTCGCGCTTCACCCGGACGCTGGGCACGCTGGTGAGCTCGGGCGTGAGCATCCTCGAGGGCCTCGAGATCACCGCCAAGACGGCCGGCAACCAGGTGGTCCACAACGCCGTCATGGAGTCGCGCCAGAGCATCGCCGGCGGCGAGACCATCGCCGCCCCGCTCGAGAGATCGAAGGTCTTCCCGCCGATGGTCATCTCGATGATCGCGGTGGGCGAGCAGACCGGCGGCCTGGACGAGATGCTGAGCAAGATCGCCGACTTCTACGACGAAGAAGTGGACGTGGCGGTGAGCGCACTGCTGAGCCTGATGGAGCCGGCCATGATCGTCGGCCTGGGCGTCGTCGTCGGCGGCATGGTCATCGCGATGTACCTGCCGATCTTCGACATGATGAACGCGGTGCAGTAAGCCCGCCCGATCGGAAGACCGTGGGGAAGTGAAAGGCGGCAGCTTCGCGGGCGCGAAGCTGCCGTCTCTCGTTGTGCCCGGCGGCGCCCGCCTGCGCCCGGCGGGGCCCGCCTGCGCCCGGCCGGTCTCAGGCCGGGTAGCGGTCGTGGTGGCGCACCCACTGCATCGGTCGCTCCTCGCTCCGCCCCGCCAGCGTGAGGTCGAGCAGGTTGTACGTGTTGAGGAAGATGTCCACCCCGCGCTGGTAGGTGGAGTACGTGTGATACACCGCGTCGCCGTCGCGGAGGAAGACGCTGAACCCGGGCATCTCGTTCGCCGCCGCCAGCCGGCTGCCGCGGCTCCGGCCGCTGATGCGGCCGATCTACATCGAGCGGGGATTCTCCCCGCGCCCGCAGCGGACCCGGAGTCCCGGGGCGCTGACATCGCTCGCCCGGGCCAGCACCCCTGAGACGGCAAGTGGATCCCTTCTCCGTGTAGATTGTCCCTCCCACTCCCCAACTGGGCGTCCGGCCCTCGCAAGGACTGAGTCGATGCACCCTCGGCGGTTGCTCGCGATGACCATCGTGACCGTGCTCCTGGCCGGCCTCGCCCCGCCGGCCCGCGCGCAGGTCATCACCTGGAACAACGGGCTCACGTTCTATCTCGACAACACCGAGTTCTTCAATCCCTACCGCACCGGGGAAACGCTCCTCGGAGGGCAGATCCTGAGCGTTCTCTCGGCCGCGCTCGGGCCCCGCACCGAGGTCGTCGCCGGGTTCTACGGCAACCACCAGAGCGGCGACTCCCGCTTCCTCGAGCCGTTCAAGCCGATCCTCGGGTTTCGCTACCGTACCACCCATTCCCTCGGCGCCCTCGGAACCCTCGTCACCGAGGACAGGCACGGCTATCTCGAGCCGCTGCAGGGCACCTTGCTCGACATCCTCCGACCGGTCGAGTACGGCGTCCAATGGCGCGAGCGGCACCGGGCCGGCGGCGGCGAGGTCTTCCTCAACTGGCAGCGGCTGAATACCTCGCGCGGACGGGAAGTGTTCGACTACGGGCTGCTGCTCCACGCCGACCCGGCCCGCTGGTTCCGGCTGGCACTGCAAGGCCACGGCGTGCACCACGGCGGCCAGCTCTTCTCGGCCGGCCAGCGGGTGGTGAACAACCAGGTGCTGGCCCTCGGCGGCCAGTTGCGGGCCCGGCTCCCCCTCGCCGGGCAGAGCTCGTTCCGCGCCTTCCAGCTGCTCAGCCACGGCGACATCGACAGCCTCCCGACCGGACGGCCCGATCACGGCCACGGCACCTACCTCCGGGTGGCCATCCGTCCCGGCGGCTGGCTCGAGCTGTTCGCGATTCAGTGGTGGGGCCGGGATTTCGTCTCCAACGAGGGCGACAACAATTACAACTCCCAGGGGGCCAACCCGGGCTTCTATCACTCGTACCGGAAGTATCAGGAGGTCGGCGTCGCGCGGCTCACGCCCATCGAATCCGGGCTGACGCTCGACACCGAGCTCCGCTTCCACCGGATCGACGATCTGCGGAGCATCGCGATCGGCACCTCGCCCTGGGAGTACTCCTATCGCATGATCGTGCGGGCCCCCTTCAGCATGCGGCTGGGCCGGCCGAAGGAGGCGGCGCCGGCCGCGCCGGAATAGCGCCGCGGGCCTGACTGGCCCCGGAATTGCCTCTGTCGGGGTGGTTCCCCATCCCACGATCCTGGCACGCCCCCCGACAGGAGGACTCATGGCCGCTAAACGACTGGCAATTCTGACGCTCGCAGTGCTCGCGGCCTGCGGCGGCGACCGCGCGGCGAGCATGGCGGCCGACAGCCTGAGCCGCGATCTGCAACGGCTCCCGGTCGATTCGTCGGCCTTGCTGAACGATCAGGCGGCGGCCACCCCCGTCGCGGCCCCGGCGGCTCCCGTGGCCCCCAAGCCGAAGCCGAAGTCCAAGCCCGCTCCCAAGCCCGCCCCGAAGCCGGCGCCCGCGCCGGCCCCGCTGGCGCTCTCCGCCGGCTCGGTCCTCGGCACCACGATGGATCGGGAGATCTCGTCGAAGACCGACAAGCCCGGCGCCACCGTCACGGGCACCGTGGCCAGCGATGTCACCGATGCCACGGGCCGGGTCGTAATTCCGGCCGGCTCCAAGGTAACGATGACGATCACCGAGATTCACGAGTCCGAGAACAAGGGCGACAAGACGGGCAAGCTGACGCTGACTCCGACCTCGGTCGTGATCGGCGGCGAGAGCCGCGCCATCGACGGCTCGGCTGTGGCGCTCGAGCGGACCCTCCGCGACCGGAAGACCAACGCAGGCGACGTGGCCAAGGTCGGCGCGGGCACCGCGATTGGTGCGGTGGCGGGCCGGGTCATCGGCGGCAACACCAAGGGCGCGATCATCGGCGGCATCATCGGCGGCGCGGTGGGCACGCAGCGCGCCATCGAGACCCAGGACCGGGACGTGGTCGTGCCGGCCAACTCGCGCGTCGAGGTCACCCTGGGCGGTTCCTTTACCCGCTAAGCTCGATCGCTCGGGTCCGGCGCGCCCACGCGCGCAGCGAAGGGGGCCGGCCTCGCGGCATGCCCCCTTCGTCATTCCCGCCTGTGAGCCTCCTCACCGACGCCGGCCGTCCGCGCGGCTTACATGGTTCGATCACCCCACGGCGGATATACTGCGAACATGTCACGCGCGTTCGTCAACGAGGATGCCGACGGCCAGGAGAGTGTTCGCTACCCGCTCCCTGACCGGAGCGACCCGGCCTATGACCTGGCCGCGGCGCGGGCGCTGCTCCGCGGTGCCGACCTGGGCGACACCGCCGGCGCCGAAGCCGCCACCGGCTACTACTGGGGCGATCCGGCGCTTTTCCCCCTGGTCGAGCGTCTGATGGCCGAGGCGCGCGAGGACCGGAACGACCGCGGGGAACAACTGGCCGAGCGCTTTCTCCGGGGCCGCGTGCGCCCCCCTCAGACCTGACAACGGAGCCACCGATGCAAGGCGCCGACGGCCGCACGTCCGCCGCCGACCCTGACCATCCCGAATTCGTACCCGAGGCCGGCTAGGCCCGCAGCAGCAGCGCGCTCCGCCGGTACGGAAATACGTCCACCACGTCCCCCTGCGCCAGGCGACGCTGCACCCGCTGCCAGAAGTCGAGGTCGAGCAGATCGGCGTGAGTCTCGAGAAAGGCGTCCCGCACCTCGCCGGGAGGGACCAGGAAGGCGCGGAACTCCTCGGGAAAGACGTCCTGCTCGCCGACGAAGAACCAGGGCTCGGCCGAGAACTCCTCCTCGATCGTGGTGGGCTGCGGAATCCGCCGGAAGTTGCACTCCGAAAGCAGGCAGAGCTCGTCGTAGTCGTAGCAGATCACCCGCCCGTTCCGGGTCACCCCGAAGTTCTTCAGCAGCATGTCGCCCGTGAAGATGTCGGCCGCGGCCAGGTCCTTGATCGCGTTGCCGTACTCGGTCACCGCCTCCCGGGCGGCGTCGGGCTCGGCGTCGCGGAGGAAGATGTTGAGCGGGGTGACCCGCCGCTCGGTGTACACGTGCCGGACGATGACCCGGTCGCTTTCCACCCGCACCGTCTGCCCCGCCGCCGCCAGCAGGTAGGCCAGCAGCTCGTCGGGGAAGCCGCGGCGGGGAAACTCCAGGTGCTCGAACTCCTGGGCGTCCGCCAGGCGGCCTACCCGGTCGCGGAC
>JBBRGH010000014.1:0-21638 GCA_038240915.1 Gemmatimonadales bacterium
GACGAAGCCCTCCCGGTCCGCCAGCCGGCTGAACCCGGTGTGCGACCCGATCCCGCTCGCCAGCCCGCCGCCGCCGTGGAATACCAGCACCAGCGGGGCGGGGTGGCCGCGGTGCCAGCTGGCCGGGAGATAGAGGAAGTAGCGCCGGGTCTCGCCGCCCACCTGGAGCGTGCGCGGCTCGCCGGCCGGGCCGGCCGGTTCGGCGGGGACGGGCAGGGGGGTCTGGGCGGAGAGGGCGTGGGCGACGAATGCCAGGGCCACGAGGCCCGGCGCCGCTCGGAGTGCGGGCATGTCCCAATCTAGCCGCGGGCTTCCGGGCGACGCATGGTACCGGTCCCACACCTGAGGAACGCTCGCGGCGGTGTCTGGTTTCTGGGGGAAGTCTCACTAACGATTGGCTCTACTGCGGTTAGATCGAACAGCCCTGTCGCCTATCGCGACAGCACCCCTCTGGCACGGCTCTGGCTTTACTCCCCCTCGGCGGCAGGGATGCCGGCAATCCAACTCAATGCAGCAGTCAGCACTTCCACCGGGCTGGGCCCGATGGCCGCACCCCGGGTCCGTCGCGCGGAGCGACGGCCCCTCACTCACATCAGAGGCAGGAGCGTATGCGCGGGACCCATTGGAACTCTCCTCGACTGATCGCGGTCGGATTTGCTGTCGTCTCCCTCGCCATGGTGGGCTGCGGGAAGGATTCGACCGGGCCGGGGGCCAACGGGACGCCCACGGCTGACTTCGCCAGCGCCTGCACCGACCTCAGCTGCACCTTCACCAACCTGAGCGTCGACGCCGACGGCACGGTCGCCGGCGCCGCGTGGGACTTCGGCGACGGGCTGGGCGCCTCCAGCATGGCGGCGAGCCACACCTTCGCCGGCGCCGGCGTCTTCAACGTCAAGCTCACCGTGACCGACAACCTGGGTGCCGAGGGCACCGTCACCAAGACGGTGAGCGTGGCCGCGGCGCTGGCCGGCGCGCCGACCGCCGACTTCTCGGTCACCTGCTCCTCGCTCGACTGCACCGTCACGGACCAGAGCAGCGACCTCGGCGGCACTATCGTCGGCTGGGCCTGGGACTTCGGCGACAGCCAGACCAGCACCGCCCAGGCGCCGGGCGTTCATCACTACGCCGCCACCACCCGGACGCTCTACACCATCGCGCTCACGGTGACCGACAACAGTGGTCTCACCAGCACCAAGAGCGCCCAGATCACCGTGTCGCCCCCGGCCGAGCTGCAGTGCCAGGACGCGTCCGGCACCGGTACCTACGCCTCCTGCGACCTGGTGCTCGACGGCAACGCCAGCGTCTCGGTCAAGCTCGAAGGCCGCTCGTGCGACGCGCACGGCGACAGCTTCCAGATCACCGCCCCCGTGGCGGAGACGATCCTGGCCGACGGCTGCTACACCCCGGCGGTGGGAAGCGAGTTCTCGCTCAACGGCGGCGCCGTCTTCGCGGCCGGCACCCATCTCAAGGCCCGGGTGATCTCCGGCGCCACCAACCAGTCGAGCGCGCCGTCGCTCCATGTGACCGGCTCGTATCCGACCTGGACGCTCAGCTTCGACGACGGCGTGGGCGGCGTGCACGAGCCCGACTTCGACGACCTCGTCCTCACCGTCACCGCGCACCCGGCGCCGTAACGGGGCCGGCCGGCGAAGGTCGCCGGGGGAAACAGGACGCGGGCGCCGGACGGAAGATCGTCCTTCGCCCGCGTCGTTGTACGTCCTTCGCCCGGCCTCACCGCTCCAGCAGCGGTAGCCCCGGCAGCAGCTTGTCGAGCGTGATCGGGAAGTCGCGCACCCGGACGCCGGTGGCGTTGAACACGGCATTCGCCACCGCCGCGTTGGCGCCGCAGTTCCCCAGCTCGCCCACGCCCTTGGCGCCGAGCACGTTGGCCTTGTCGTCCCTCCCCTCCAGCATGATCGCGTCGATCTCGGGGATGTCGGCGTGCACCGGCACCAGGTAACCGGCCAGGTCGTGGTTCACGAACATGCCCGTCCGGGTGTCCACGATTCCCTCTTCCAGCAGCGCCGAGGCCACCCCGAAGGTCATCCCGCCGATCAGCTGCGAGCGCGCCGTCTTGACGTTGAAGATCCGCCCGGCCGAGAAGACGCCCAGCATCCGCCGGAGCCGCACTTCGGCCGTATCCGCGTCCACGCCCACCTCGGCGAAGTGAGCGCCGTAGGCGTTGATCGCGTACTTCCGGTAGTTGGGAACGGTTTGCTCCCGTGCCTGACCCGGCCGACCCGCACGCGACGAGGGGCGCGCCCTCGGCGCGCCCCGTCGCTTCGCTGGTGCTACGTCGTCGTGGTCGCTGGTCGCTGGTGCTACCTCGTCGTGGTCGCTGGTCGCCGGTGCTACGTCGTCGTGGTCACTTGGGAAGAACCCGGGGCTGTGCCTCCCCTCGGGGGTGCGTCGGGCCGCCAGTGTATTACTACGCACGGTAAGTGCGATATTGTGTCAGATCGGAGACCACCTCTGTAGAGCCTTGCGGCTGCCGCATCGTCGCCTGGCGGTTGCCGCGTCGTCGCCTGACCGCTGCCGCGTCGTCGCCTGGCGGTTGCCATGTCGTGGCCACGTCTCTCCTCCCATTTCGGCCGCGTCGCAGTCACTTCGCGGCTGCGGGTCCCTCGTCCCCCTCGCGGCCGCTATCTCATTGCGGCACGCGCGGCTGTCGCCACCGCCGTCCAGTTGCCGTCCCCCGGCGCCCCCCACGGCTCCTGCCGCATCGCGAGCTGCATCGCCTCCGGCGCCCGCTCGATCCGGCGAAGGATCGCCGCCCGGTCCGCCGCGGCGAGCAGCGGCGAGTCGGCCAGCATCTCGGCCCGGTGTCCCAGCTCCCACACCTGGCGCGCGTTGCCCTGCTCCTGAACCACCCAGGCGCCGTCGAGGTCGGCGAGTGCGGCGGCCCGCAGCTCGCCCCGGGCGAGGGCATGCCCCGCCGCGGCGGTCAGGTCCTTGCGGGCCCCCGATCGGTCCCCCGTGGCGTACGCCAGCGCCGCCGCCTCGTTCAGGCAGCGGAACCCGAGCGGATCGTCCGCTCCCCTGAGTGCCGCTGAGCGCCGGTGCAGCCGGGCGGCGTCGCCCAGCGATGCGACGCCGTGAGCGCGAGCGCCGCGTCGTGCAGGCTGTCGGCCCGGGCCGAGCTGATGACGGTGGGGAGCTGATACTGTGCCGCCGCCGAAGCGGGCAGGACAACGGTCGCGAGCAGCACGCCGGCGGTGGTCAGGCGGCTGGTGAAGGTCGGGCGCATCGGACACCTCGGGGACGACGGCCCAGCTCCGGGCCGATCCCGAACGAGCTGTTGAGGAAGAGCGCCGCCGACTGCAGGCGAGAGAACTCGGTGTTCAGGTCGTACCGGCCGGCCAACAGGGACAGGCGGTCGGCCAGCAGGTTCTGCTGCAGCCAGACTTCCTCGAGCCGCACCGCGGCGGGCGCCTGGAGGCTGCTTACGCCCTGCACGTCGCCCACGAACGCGCTCGGCGCCCCGCCGTGGGTGCCCAGCACCGAGGCGAACACCCGGGCGCCGTGCCAGCTGACCAGCCGGCCGAGCCGGACGGTGACCTCGGCGCCGGCCGCGCCGGAGAAGGTCGCGCCCCGGTGGCGCCCGCCGGCGACGTTCCCCATCAGATCGCCGGTGTACGAGAGCGACAGGCCCAGGGGCCGCACCAGGCTGTCGCCCGGCGCGGCCTGGCCGGCCAGCGCGGGGGCGCCGATGACGATCGCGAGCAGCGCGCTCCTAGCCCCCGCAGAGACGACCCTGCTAAGGTTCGGCATGTCCATCCCCGACCTCCGCCGTGAGTACGCCCGCGCCCGGCTCGATGAAGCCGACGTCAGCCACGATCCGTTCGTCGAGTTCGCCCGCTGGTTCGCCGAGGCGGAGGAGTCCGAGGTGCCGGACGGCAACGCCATGACCCTGGCGACGGCCGACGCCACTGGCGCCCCCTCGGCCCGCATCGTCCTGCTCAAGGCGTTCGACGAGCGGGGCTTCGTCTTCTTCACCGACTACCGGAGCCGGAAGGGCGCCGAGCTGGAGGCCAATCCGCGGGCCGCATTGGTGTTCTACTGGGGCGAGCTGGAGCGGCAGGTGCGGATCACCGGCGGCGTCGCCCTCGCCTCGCGCGAGGAGTCCCAACGCTACTTCCGGAGCCGCCCGCTCGGCAGCCGGCTCGGCGCCTGGGCCTCGCACCAGAGCCAGGTGATCGCCGGCCGCGGCGCGCTCGAGTCCGATTTCCGCGAGGTCGAGGCGCGCTACGGCGACCAGGACGTGCCGCTGCCGCCCCACTGGGGCGGCTTCCGGGTGGTGCCCGACGCGATCGAGTTCTGGCAGGGACGGGAGAGCCGGCTGCACGACCGGATTCGCTACGTCCGGGAGACCGGCCGGAAGTGGCGGATCGAGCGGCTCTCACCCTAGCCACGCGAAACGGCGGGCCACCGGAAGTCTGGGGCCCGCCGTGACGCTCATGCTGTCACCGCGACAGCGCTACGCGGTCAGCTCTGCATCTGCGCGAAGAACGCGTCGGCGCCCTGCTTCAGCTCCTCGGGCGTCAGGTCCTTGATGTGCTGCGACAGCCACCAGCGGTGGCCGAATGGATCCTCGACACAGCCGCTGCGGTCGCCCCAGAACTGGTCCACGAGCGGCATGATCTCCTTGGCGCCCGCGCCCACCGCCCGCTTCCACGCCGTATCCACGTCCTCGGAGTAGAGGAAGAAGGCGACCGGAGTGCCGCCCAGGTTCTGCGGCCCCTTGACCCCATGGTCGAGCATCTCGTCGGACATCATGACGATGGAGTCGCCGATCTTGATCTCGGCGTGCATGATACCGCCGTCCGGGGCCGGGAACCGCATCAGCTCCTCGGCGCCGAACGCCTTCTGGTAGAACTCAATCGCCTTGGCCGCTCCGGCCACCACGATGCTGGGCGTGACGCTGTGGTGACCCTTGGGAATCGCCTGCGCTTGCTTTGCCATGTGTGCCTCCTGCCGGTTCGAAAAATGGTCCTCGCAATATCGGAGATCCGGGGCTCAGGGCAACCTTTCCGCGTCTCGGATGTGAACATTCGAATGTCACACTCCGGTGGCTACGGCTGCCGCCACCGAGC
The DNA here is from genome assembly GCA_038240915.1 of Gemmatimonadales bacterium. Classification (GTDB taxonomy): domain Bacteria; phylum Gemmatimonadota; class Gemmatimonadetes; order Gemmatimonadales; family GWC2-71-9; genus CAVVWJ01. The sequence continues at coordinate 5,094 of JBBRGH010000014.1, forward strand.
CCCCTCGCGGGCAATGAATTCGTCCGCCACGGCCGGCCCCCAGCTCCCCGCGGCATAGTTGGGGAAGTGGTCTGCCCGCTTGTTGGCCCAGAAGTCGATGATCGGATCCACCACCGCCCACGCCGCCTCCACCTCGTCGCTCCGGGTGAACAGGGTGGCCTCCCCCAGCATGCAATCGAGCAAAAGTGTCTCGTAGGCATCGTGCTCCAGCTCACCAAACGCCTCGGCGTAGCTGAAGTCCATGTCCACCGACGCCATGGTCACGTCCACCCCGGGCGTCTTGACCTCGAACCGGAGCGAGATGCCCTCCTCCGGCTGGACCCGGATGGCCAGCACGTTGGGCTTGATCTCCTGGCCCTCCGGTAGCGGGAACATCAGGTGCGGCGGCTTCCGGAACTGGATCGCGATCTCGGTGGCCCGGCGGGGCAGCCGTTTGCCCGAGCGGAGGTAGAACGGGACGTCGTGCCAGCGCCAGTTGTCGATCATGAAGCGGACGGCGCAGTACGTGGCCGTGCCGCTGTCGGGCGCGACGTCGGGCTCCTCGCGATAGCCCGGCACCGGCTTCCCCTGCGCGATGCCGGGGCCATACTGGCCACGGACGGCGTAGTCGTGCATCACCTCGGGGGTGATCGGCCGGATGGCCCGAAGCACCTTCACCTTCTCGTCCCGCACGGCGTCGGCGCTGAAGGTGACCGGCGGCTCCATCGCCACCAGCGTGAGCAGCTGCAGCAGGTGGTTCTGGAACATGTCCCGCACCACCCCCGCCTCCTCGTAGTACCTGGCCCGATGCTCGACGCCCACGCTCTCCGCCACCGTGATCTGGACGTGGTGGACGTGATGCCGGTTGCACACCGGCTCGAAGATCGAGTTGGCGAAGCGGAAGACCAGGAGGTTCTGGACCGTTTCCTTCCCCAGGTAGTGATCGATGCGATACACCTGGTGCTCGGCGAACGCGCGGCGGACGCAGGCGTTGAGCGCGCCCGCGCTGCCCAGGCTCTGCCCGAACGGCTTCTCGATGATGATCCGGACCCAGGGCCGCTGCTTGGAGTCCATCACCCGGGGCGCCACGCCCGAATCGGCAAGCAGGTTGATGGTCTCGGCGTAGAGGCTCGGTGGGATGGCGAGATAGAACAGGCGGCCCGCGCCGCCGGGTAGCCGCGCGTCGGTCTCCGCCAGCCGCGCCCGCAGCGTGTCGTAGGTGGCGACGTCGTTGAGCTCGCCCTGGACGTAGAACAGCCGCCGGGAAAACCGGTCCCACGCGTCGGGATCGATCTCGGCCCCGGGCGAGCGGAAGGTCCGGATGGCATCGCCCACCCGGGTGCGGAAGCTGGCGTCGTCGAGCACCTCGCGCGCCACGGTGATCACGGCGAAGTCGTCCGGCAGGAGCCCGTCGCCCATCAGGTGGAAGAGCGACGGCATCAGCTTCCGGTGCAGCAGGTCGCCGGCGCCGAAGATGACCAGCGTGCACGGCTCGGCCCGACGAAGCTCGGGCCCCTGGTTCGCCGCCGGCTCGGCCGCCGCCGCCACGCTCATCGAGACCCGGGCGGTCATGTCTTCTTCACCGCGTGGCCGCCGAACTCGTTCCGGAGCGCGGCGATGACCTTGGCGCCGAAGGAGTCGGTCTGGCGGGACCGGAACCGCGCCTGGAGCGAAAGGGTGATGACCGGCGCCGGCACGTCGAGGTCGATCGCCTCCTGTACCGTCCAGCGGCCCTCGCCCGAGTCCTCGACGTAGCCCTTGAGCGCCGCGAGGTCGGCGTCTTTGGCGAAGGCCCGCTCGGCCAGCTCGTTGAGCCAGGAGCGCACCACGCTCCCCTGGTTCCATACCGAGGCGATCTGGTGCAGGTCGAGCTCGAAGTCCTTCGAGGCGTGGAGAATCTCGTAGCCCTCCGCGTACGCCTGCAACAGGCCGTACTCGATGCCGTTGTGGATCATCTTGACGTAGTGGCCCGCGCCTGGCGGCCCGACGTGGGCGTAGCCGTCGGGCGGCGCCAGGGTCCGGAAGATCGGCTCGCACCGGGCAAACGCCTCGGGCGACGCGCCGATCATCAGGCAGTAGCCCACCGTGAGCCCCCAGATGCCGCCGCTGGTGCCGGCGTCGATGAACTCGATGCCCTGCTCCCGGAGCCGGGCCGCGCGGCGCTTCGAGTCCTTGAAGTTCGAGTTGCCGCCGTCGATGATGACGTCGCCCTTGGCCAGGGCCGGCAGCAGCTCGTCGATCGTGCTCTCCACGGGACCGCCGGCCGGCACCATGACCCAGACCACCCGCGGGGCGGTGAGCTGGCGGCAGAGGTCGGCCAGATCCTTGGAGCCGCTGGCGCCGAAGCCGACGTGGGTCTGCACCGCCACGGCGCTCCGGTCGAACACCACCACCTGGTGCCCGCCCCGAAGCAGGCGCTGCACCATGTTGCCGCCCATCCGGCCGAGGCCGATCATGGCGAGCTGCATCTGCCGTTCTCCTCTCGTTCGTGTGCCCGACTCCCGCCCTACGGGGTCACTCCCAGCGCCGCCAGCTCCCGCTCGAGCTGCTCGGAACCGCCGTACCGGATCGTCCGCATGCCCAGCGCCCGGGCCGGCTCCAGGTTCCCCTCGCGGTCGTCGATGAACACCGACGCTTCCGGCTCGGCCTGCGCCATCGCCAGCGCCACTTCATAGATCCGGTGCGCCGGCTTGAGCACGCCCAGCCAGCAGGAGGAGAAGAAGGTGACGAAGATGTCGCGGAGGCCGAACCGCTCCAGCCGGTGCCGGTTGAGCTCAGCCGACTCGTTGTTGATCGTCATCATCCGGTAGCGCCCGCTCCGCGCCAGCCGGCGGGCCAGCGCGATCGTCTCCGGATACGGTACGCTCTGGTCCAGCATGCAGGCCTTGAACGCCGCCATGTCGAACGGCCGCGGCCGGGTGAACACCGTGGTCCGGAGATATTCGTCGAGCGTGACCCGCCCCAGCTCCAGCATCGCGACCGCTTCGCTGTGCAGGTCCTCCAGCTCGCGGGCGTCGAGTCCGAAGTGCGCCGCAGTGGCCGCCCGCTGCTCCCGGTCCCAGCCGTTGGTGCCAAGAACGCCGCCGATGTCGAAGAAGACGTGGGTGACGGTCACCGCTCGAGCAGCGCCGGGTCGTCGATCCGGATGGCCGGCCGGCCGCGCGCCCGGAGCGCCACCAGGTCGCCCTCGGCCTGAGCCGCCTCCAGCCGGCCGAAGGTGAACGACTGGCCGGGGATGGGCAGGTCGTCCGCCGGCGGGTCGGCGATCTGGAGAAAGTGGCCCACCGGCGGGCCGCCCTTGTGGAACTGGCCGGTGGAGTGGAGGAATCGCGGCCCGTAGCCGAGGGTGGTGGCCACCCCGAGCCGGTCGCGCAGCCGGAGCCGGATCGCGGCCAGGCGGCGGTCGTTCTCCGGCGTCGGCGGCAGGTACGCCATCAGCGCCAGGTAGTCGCCGGGCTGGATGGCGGACAGGAACCGCTCCAGCTCGGCCCGGGACGCGGCGGGCGACGGGGCCGCGCCCTTCGCGAGCACGGCCTTGGTGTTGGCCTTGCTCTCGGCCACGTTGGGCTGGTCGAACGGGTTGATGCCGAGCACCGCGCCAGCCACCGCGGTGGCAAGCTCCCAGCGGAAGAACTCCTGGCCCAGGTCGTAGCGGTCGTCGAGCCGGAGGTGCACCACGGGATGGCCCGCGGCCTCGAGCTCGGCCAGGCGCGCCTCCACGCCGGTATTGCCCTCCTCGTCGAGCCCCAGCGAGACGAACACCCGGTCGTCGCCATAGACCGACGGCGGGCCCAGCGGCTCGTCGGCCACCGGCAGGATGCCCTTGGCCTCCTTCCCGGTGCTCTCGGCGATGAGCTGCTCCAGCCAGAGCCCGAAGCTCGCGATCCCGGGCGAGAGCACGAAGGTGACCTTGTCCCGGCCCGTCAGAGCGGCCTCGCCCAGGATGGCACCGAGCCAGACGGCCGGGTTCCGGAGTGCCGGCACCGTGCCGCTGCAGGCCTCCGCCATCCGGCGGGCCCGGTCGAGCAGGACACCCACGTCCACCCCGATCAGCGCGGCCGGCACCAGCCCGAAGTAGCTCAGCGCCGAGTAGCGGCCGCCGATGTCGGGCGGATTGACGAAGGTCCGGCGGAAGCCGCGCTCGCCGGCCAGCCGGCCGAGCGGCGTGTCCGGGTCGGTCACGGCGACGAACTGCTCGCCCCGGCCGCCGGTGCGCTCCCAGAAGTAGCGGAAGAAGCTGTCGCTCTCCTGGGTCGTGCCCGACTTGCTGGAAATGACGAACAGGGTCCGGGCCAGGTCGCCGATGCCGGCTGAGCGCACGGCGCGCGGGTCGGTGCTGTCGAGCACGTGGAGCTCGGGGTAGCCCCGCGCCGCGCCGTAGCTGCGCCACAACACCTCGGGCGCGAGACTCGACCCGCCCATGCCGCACAGCACCACCCGGTCGAACCCGCTTCGCGTCTCCTCCGCGAAGGCGGCGAGCGCTTTCACCTGTCCGGCCATCGTCTCGGCCACGGTGAGCCAGCCCAGCCGGTCGCTCAGCTCCGCCGTGCCGGCGTCGCCCCCCCAGACGGTGGGATCGCGGGCCCAGATCCGGCTGGGGACGTGAGTGGCGTCGAGCTCGTCGAGCCGGACGGCCACGGCTGCGTCGAGCGCGCCGACCACCGCCGAGTGTCGGGGGGCCCTGGCCACCGGGCCGTGCGCCGTCCCGCCCGCAAGCGCGATCCGCTTGGCCGCGATCACGCCCAGCAGCGTCTCGAACGACTTGGCGAACTTGTCGATCCCGTCCTCCTCGAGCGCGCGGGTGACGTCGGCGAAGTCCACCCCGCCGGGGGCCAGGCGGTCCATCAGTGCCCGGGCCTCGCCCGCGTCGTCGGACAGGGTCGGCCGCACGGTGCCGTGGTCCTCGAACAGGCGGAGCGTGGCGGGCGGCAGGGTGTTGATGGTGTCGGGGCCGATCAGCGAGTCCACGTACAGCACGTCCGCGTAGGCCGCGTTCTTGGTGCCGGTGCTGGCCCAGAGCAGCCGCTGCGGCCGGGCGCCGGCGTCGGCCAGGCGGCGCCAGCGCGGGCTCCGGAGCAGCTCGCGGAACCAGGCGTAGGCCAGCTGCGCGTTGGCCACCGCGATCTTGCCCCTGAGCTCGAGCATCCTGCCGCCGGCAGCCTCGAGCCGCTGGTCGGTCTCGCTGTCCACCCGGCTCACGAAGAAGGAGGCCACCGAGGCCAGCCGGTCGATCGGCTGGCCGCCGTCCAGGCGGGCCTCGAGCGCGCGGAGGTACGCCTCGGCCACCTGCCGGTAATGCTCCAGCGAGAAGAGCAGGGTGATGTTGACGTTGATGCCCTCGGTCAGGAGTCGCTCGATCGCGGGCCAGCCCTCCGCCGTGCCCGGTACCTTGATCATCAGGTTGGGCCGGTCCACCGCCCCCCAGAGCCGCCGCGCCTCGGCCGCGGTCCGGGCCGTGTCGCGCGCCAGGGTGGGCGACACCTCGAGCGAGACGAAGCCGTCGGCGCCGGCGGACGCGTCGTAGACCGGGCGAAACAGATCGGCCGCCTGGCGGACGTCCTCCACCGCCAGGCGCTCGAACAGCTCGAGGTCGCTCGCGGGCGTGGCCGCGACCGCGCGGAGATCGGCGTCGTAGTCGGTGCTGCCGCCGATGGCCTGCTCGAAGATGGTCGGGTTGGAGGTCATCCCGCGGAGCCCATCGTCGATCAGCGCCTGCAGCTCGCCCGAGCGCGTCATGCCCCGGCGGAGGTAGTCGAGCCAGACGCTCTGACCGAGGTCGAGCAGGGCCTGCATGGTGGTCTGGGTGCGTTGACTCATGGCGAATCCTTCAGTCCGTGGGGTGCGACGGCAGACGCCATCAGGCGCCCGCCAGGCGCGCCGGCAGCCGGGCGGCCGCAGCGCGATCGATGATCCAGGTGCCACGCCGCGCCAGCTGGGCCGGCAGCTCGCGCGGGGCGAGCGGCCCCTCGAGCGCGCGTGCCACCACCGCGGCCTTGTCGCCCCCGGCGGCGACGACGATCACGCGGCGGGCGGCCTCGATCACCGGCGGCGTGATCGTGAGCCGGTGGGCCGGGGGCTTGGCGCCGGTCACCGGCAGCACCAGCCGCTCCCGCTCGGCCAGCGCCGGTGAGCCGGGAAAGAGCGAGGCGACGTGCCCGTCCGGGCCGAGGCCCAGGAGCAGGATGTCGAGCCGCGCGGGCAGCAGGTGCTGGTACTCCCGGGCGGCCGCATCCCGATCGCTCCGCTCGGCCTCCAGCCGGTGAATCTGCGCCGCGGGAACCGGAACGCGCGAGAGGAGCGCCTGCCACGCCAGCCGATAGTTGCTGTCGGAATGGTCGGGCGGCACCGCGCGCTCGTCGCCGAAGTAAATCCGCACCCGGCTCCAGTCGAGGTCCGCCGCCCGGGCCAGCTCGCGGTAGACCGGCTCGGGCGTCCGGCCGCCGGAGAGGGCAAGGCTGCAGTCGCCCCGCTCGGCGATGGCCGCGCCGATCTCCCGGCCGAGCCACTCGGCGGCCGGCTCAGCCAGGTCGGTCGGCTCCGCCACGACCGTCAGCCGCGTCACCGACTGCTCGACGGACGGGCCCGCCCATCGGTGCCGGCGACGACTGGGAGCTGTGTCATGCCGGCCTCGACGGTGGGACGCACCTGGCCGCGTCAGCCGTCACGACGTCGCCCTGCCTGCTCGAGTGCCCGAATCTTTGCCAGCCGCCGCTGGTGCCGCTCGGCGTGGGTATACCGAGCGTCGAGATACGCCCGCACCAAGTCGAGCGCCAGCTCGACGCCGATGACGCGGGCGCCGAGGACGAGCACGTTCATGTCGTCGTGCTCGACACCCTGGTGGGCGGAGTAGCTGTCGTGGCAGACCGCGGCCCGGATGCCGGACAGCTTGTTGGCCGCCACCGACGCGCCCACCCCGCTGCCGCAGATCAGCACCCCGCGCTCGGCCGCGCCGGCCAGCACCGCCCGCGCAAGCATCTCGGCCACATCGGGATAGTCCACCGGTTCCTCGCTCCCGGTGCCGAGGTCGCTGACCTCGTGCCCGGCCGCGCCCAGCGACGGCAGCAGCGCCTGCTTGAGCAGGTAGCCCGCGTGGTCGGCCGCGACGGCGATCTTCATGACGGGGAGGCAGGGCTGGCGGGCATCTGGACGAATTCCCTTCCTGTGGTTCGGCCGGGTGGACGTCTGATGAAGCTATAACGAAACGGCGGGCGAATGGGGTCCCACCGCCGCTCGTCTGTCCTCCGCCGCGCCGCCCGGTTAGGTTTTCGGCACATGTTCCGGGCCTTCCGCTCCCGCGCCGTCGCCCTGTCGGTCCTGGCGATCTTCCTGCTGGCCCAGCCGACGGTGGGTTGTGCCGCGCTCTGCCTGTTCGAGCCCCACGGCACCGCCCACGCGATGCCGGGCATGGACGGGAAGGGCAATACCGCCGCCGCCGACTGCCATGCCGGCGGCGCCGGAGTGCTCACGAGCGTCACCATCCCGGGCCCCTCGCCCATGACCACCGCCTCGGCGCCGGCCGTGGCCCTGGCGCCCGAAATGCGCGCCGAGGCGGTCCGGCAGGTTCCGACCGAGGTCTCCCCCGTCACCCCCGCCGTCGACCCACCCCCTCCCCGCCTGGTCTAACCGGCAGTCGAGATACCTTCGCGCCCGACGGACCGTCGTCGGCGCGGCGCGCGCCGGACTGTGCCGGCGCGCACGGGCCTCAGACCAGGGAGCCACGCATGCGGGGACTGGTGCGTTCCAGCCGTTTCGCCATCCTCATCCTCGGCCTTGCCGCCGGCCGGGCCGCCGCTCAGGACACCGCCGACCAGCCGGTCACGCTCGACGGGCCGGGCGGCGACGTCGAGGCGGTGACGGGAGAAGCCGACCATCCGCTGTCCATCACCGGGTTCGGGGTGGGCGGCTACACCTATGACGGCCGGACCGGCGCCAACTCCGCCGCGGCGGGGAAGATCGCGGTCTCGCTCTTCCGCGAGCTGACCGGCAACCTCTACGCCTTCGGCCAGCTGACGGCCTCGCTCTCCGACGAGGGCGACGCGGAGCCCAGCACCGAGATCGAGATCGACAACCTGCTGGTGAGCTTCACCCCGCCGGGGGCGAGCAACGTCAACCTCACCTTCGGCACCCTCGACGCGCCGCTCGGCTTCGAGCGGGACGACGAGGTGCTGCTGCTGACGCCGTCCACCTCGTTCAACTTCGAGCTGGGGCGGCCCGCCAAGCTGACCGGCCTGTTCGGCACCTGGTCGGCCAGCCGGTCGGTCGAGCTCAGCGGCCTGGTGGCCAACGGGTGGGACACGCCGCTCGATCCCAACCACGGCAAGACGGTCGGCGGCCGGATCGGCCTGCTGCCGGCGGAGCGTACCAGCCTGGGCCTGAGCGCGCTGTACGGCTCGGAAGGGCCGGCCGATTCCACCAACGACCGCCTCCTGCTCAACGCGGACTACGCCTGGCAGCCGGGCCGGGGCTGGATCGTGGCCGGCGAGGCGAACTACGGCAAGGACTTCGACCTCCCCGGCGGCGGCGATGCCCACTGGACCGGCGCGGTGCTGCTGGTCCACCGCCAGCTGGCCCGGCACTGGGGCCTGGCCGCGCGGGCCGAGGTGCTGGACGATCCCGACGGCGCCCGCTCGGGCCAGCCGCAGACGCTGACCTCCTGGACCCTCGCGCCGATCTACTCGATCGGGGTCGGCCGCGAGGGCATCTTCGCCGACATCCAGCACACGACCTATCGCATCCCGCGCTTCCAGCTCCGGGGCGAGGTCCGGCTGAATCACTCGGACGTGCCGTTCTTCGAGACCTCCGGCGAGCCCAGCCGATGGGGCGTGCAGTACACGGTACAGCTCGTCACCACCTTCTAGCCGGAGCGCCGCCATGGGTCTCTACAGCCTGCGCCACGCGAACCGCTCGGTGAAGCTCGCCGCGCTGCTCTACCTGCTGGTGCTGGGCTCCGCCTACCTGTTCGCCTTCCTGATGGTGCGGACCTGGTCCGGGCTCACCCCCGACCGGGTGGCAGCCACCTACGCGCCGGGGAAGGGGATGAACGAGGTGCGCATGGAGGCCGAGTCGCAGGCGACGACCCAGCCGCTGGATCTGGACCGGATGCCCGACATGCAGCATACCGTGGACACCAACCAGCTGATCCAGGACAGCCACATTCACCTCATGATCTACGCGATCGTGGCGGCGCTGCTGTCGCTCATCATCCTCGGCCTCGAGTGGCCGGCCTGGTGGCGGGACACGGTGATTGTCGGCGCGTTCGGCTTCGGCGCCCTCGACTTCGCCGGCCAGTGGCTGATGAAGGCCGGGCTGGGCGGGTTCGCCTGGCTCACCATCCTCTCGGGCTGGGGGATGTCGCTGGTCTATCTCATCGTGCTGTCATCGACCGTCCGGGCGATCGCGTCCGGCCGTTCCGGAAGGAGTCCCTCATGAATTTCCTGCTCAGCCTGGGCGTCGCGGCGGTGCTGGCCCATCCCACGCCCAAGGTGGTCCTGGTCAAGCACGCCGACTTCATCCGGCAGACCGTCTCCGGCGCCCAGAAGTACTTCGTCCGCACCGTCAGCATCGGCAAGCAGGACCTCGCCACCATCCGGAAGGCGAGCGACTTCACCCCCGACGACCCGGATGTCCAGTTCTATCTCGGCCAGGGCAGCGGCGGGTCCACGGTCGGGGTGGTGCTGTTCCAGCAGGTGGATACGCCCCACGGGCCGATCGAGGTCGGGCTCCAGTTCGGGCCCGACGGGAAGTTGGCCCACGCGGTGGTCACCACCGCGACGGTGGAGACCAAGCCGTGGGTGCTGGAGGCGGTCGGCACCGGGTTGATGGACAAGTTCACCGGCCTGCGACAGGGGGACGATCCGCGGAAGGCGCTTCAGGGCGTCAAGGGCCTCGGCGGCATGCCGCAGTATCTGGCGGAGGTGATCACGACGGCGGTGGGGCGGGGGATGGCGCTGTATTCGGCGCTGTATAAGGAAAGCCCGTCCTAGCGGCCGCCCCCCCCCCCCGGAATCGGACGACGCGCCGGAGTCACCCTACGATACGCTGTGACCCCGGCGCCGCCACGCTACATGTGGTTCATCGCCCCGCCGGCCGGATGCCAGGCCGCGCTCGCCACCGCCCGCTTTTCCTTCTTCGACCACACCAGCAGGTGCGTGAAGCCGCTCAGATCCTTGCCCTTCGGCAGGTCGTACGACTGGGCCCCGGCCGGCTGCTTGAGCTTGCCGAGGTAGAGCGCGCTCTTGTCCGGGGTGTCCCCGTTCGCCAGCACGAGATAGAGGTCAGCGGCGGGGGCCACGGCGAAGTTGTCGGTCAGCGTAAGGCGTGACTTGCCGCCCTCGTCGGTCATCTGGTAGTCGCCGCCGGCCTTCTGACCTGCCGCGCCCATGAACATGTTGTCCCCGGCCATGCCCATGGCGCCCTTCTCCATGGACCCTTTATCCATCGAGCCGTGATCCATTGAGCCTTTGTCCATCGAGCCGTGATCCATCATGGTCGTGTCATGCTGCATCGCGCTCGTGTCCTGCTGGGCGGCGAGCTGGGCGGCGCCGGCGGTACAGGCCACCAGCGTCGCGATCAGGAATGTGCTGCGGTGGGACATGGAGCGTTCCTCCGGGATGGCGGTAAGGGTGATGACTGAAGCAGCAACGCCGCCGGGAGCCGACCGGTTTTGTAGGACCAGGGCGGCCCTGAGACCGCCGCCTGGACCGGGTTCGGCAGCCCCGTGCCGTAGACCTTCCCCGCAGTGGCCGCCTGACGACCAGAAGGTGAACGGGTGTGGCGTTGAGACGCTTCGCGTCAGCTCTCGAACGCGTCCTTGAGTCCCGCGATGTCCAGCTTCTTCATCTTGAGCATTGCCTCCATCACCCGGCCCGCCTTCTGCTTGTCGGGGTCGCTCATCATCTCCCCCAGGGCGACCGGCACCACCTGCCAGGACAGGCCGAACTTGTCCTTGACCCAGCCGCACTGCTGCGCCTTGGGGTCGCCGCCCTCGCCCAACCGGTTCCAGTAGTAGTCGATCTCCTCCTGGGTCCGGCACATGATCTGGAACGAGACTGCCTCCGTGAACTTGAAGTGGGGCCCGCCGTTGAGGGCGGTGAAAGGCTGTCCTTCGAGCTCGAACTCCACCGTCATGGCGGTGCCCGGCGCCTGCCCGTGCACCTCGCGGCCGGCCTCCGTGTAGCGTGAGATGCTGCCCATCTTCGAGCTCTTGAAGATGCCCGTGTAAAAGCGGGCCGCGTCTTCGGCCTGCCGGTCGAACCACAGGCACGGGGTGATGGGTCGGGTGAGGGTCATACGGTTGCCTCCTTATGGGCGCTTGGCGGTGCGGGCCTGGGGACCTGGGCCCGGGCCAACGCCTCGCCGACGGTCTGGGTCAGCACCTCGGCGGGCACCAGGATGGTCCGGTAGGCGTCGTTGTAGAGGTTGATCTTCCGCAGGCGGTCGATCACCGCTTCTCCGTACGGATCCCCCATTCTAAAAACCTCCGGGCACCATTCGCCCGCACGCGGAGCACATCGCCGAGGTGATCCAGATTCCATCCTCCGGCGGGACCTGCCTTGCGGGGCGAACGACCTCCCCGGCCATGGGATCTTGCAGCTCTCTGACACCGACGACTCGTTCGGTGCCCGGGTTCCGGCGTCCTAGGGTGAGCAGGCTGGTGCAGGCTGCCAACGAACCTCTCACCACAGCTGGAGAACCCGATTCATGCGACTTCTCATCCTGACCGGACTGCTCGCGGGAGCGGCCCCGGCGTGCCAGAACGCCGCCGCACCCCGCGAGCCGGGCAGCGCCACCCTCTCCGAAGCGAGCGATCGCGCGCATCTCGACCTGCGGGACGAGCGCGCCTCGGTCCTCGCCGCGGCCAACGCCCTCTCCGCGGCCATCGGCAGCCAGGGCGTCGCGGCCGGCCTCGGCGGCGCCGTCGCGGACGACGTCCTGTTCCTCTCCCCCCGCGTCAACGTGCTGTCGGGCCGCGCTGCCGCAACCGCCTTCCTGAGCGGGAATCCGCTGGCGCCGAGCGCGCTCCAGTGGAGTGCCGAGGCCGGCGATGTGTCCAACGACGGCACCCAGGGCTACACCTGGACCGAAGGGTCCGCCACCTACGACTTCGGCACCGGCGCGTTGGCACGCCCGAGCTTCTTCCTGATCTACTGGCGCCGCGCCTCGGTGGGCGCGGACTGGACCGTCGCGGGCCTGGTCGTGAGCCTGGGTGGGCCCTCCGCCAGCGGATTCCCGGCCGGCTTCGGGACGCCCGACAGCAAGCACCGCCGCAACTTCCCCAATACCGACATCACCGCGCAGGCGGCCCAGCTGCTGAGCGTCGACGCCGCCTTCTCGGCCGCCTCGGTGGCGAACGGCAGTGGTCCGGCCTTCCGCCAGTTCGCCGCTCCCAATGGGGCCGGGGTCGGCGGCGGCCAGTACATCTTCGGGCCAACGGCCCTGGGCGAGGCCTTTGCCAGCGATCCGACGGACGTGATCAGCTGGGTGCCCCGATTCTCCGGCGCCGCGGCCAGCGGCGACCTCGGATTCAGCGTCGGGGACGCCACCTTCGACTTCGGGCAGGCCGGGACCTTCTACTCCAAGTACATGACGGTGTGGCAGAAGCAGGACACCGGGGAGTGGAAGTACGTGGCCGACCTCGGCAACAACCGGCCCGCGCCGGCGCCATGATCCGACCGGAACGCTGACAGGTCTCTGACGTCCGGGTGCCCGATCGGGGCGCTCGGGCGTCTCCTGTGGCACGCCATGGATCCCATCCCGACCGCTCCCTCGACCCACGATCCGGACGGCTCTCAGGCCGCCGCCCTCGCCGTCGCGCCCAAGGCCCGGCTGGCGGACCTGATCGGCCTGGGTTCCCTGTTCCTGCTCGCCTTTGGCTTCTGGACCGCGACGGCAGTGGTGTTCGCGCTGCAGGACGCCGCGGTGGGTGCCCTCGCCGGGCGGCCGGGGATGTCGCGGCCGCTGGTGCAGCACCTGATCATGCAGCTCGCCAGCTGGTGGCCGTGCGCCCTGCTGACGCCGCCCGTGGTGGTGGCGGCGCTGCGGGCGCGCGAGCCCGGCGCGCCGCTCCGCCGCGCTCTGGCGGCGCACGCGGGCGGCGCCCTCCTCTTCGTGTTTGCCGCCGGCTCGCTGATGGGCCTGGCCGAAGGCATGGTACCGTGGGCGCGTCCCCACGACGGCCTGCTGGCCGAGGCCGGCTGGGGCGTGCTCCGCTACGTCGGCGTCAACCTGCTGCTGTACAGCCTGATGGTGGCCGGCGCCGAAGCCGCGGCCCACGCCTGGGAATCGCGCCAGCGGGCCCTCGCCGCGGCGGTCTACGCCCGGCAGCTGGCCGAAGCGCGGCTGCACGTGCTGAGCGCGCAGCTGCAGCCCCACTTCCTGTTCAACGCCCTGCACGCCATCTCGGCGCTGGTCTGGGAGGACCAGGCCCGGGCTGACCGCCTGCTCGCCCGGCTGAGCGACCTGCTCCGGCTCACGCTCAGCAGCGGTACCCGGGTCGAGACCACGCTGGCCGAGGAAGTGGCGCTGCTGCAGCACTACGCCGAGATTCAGGAGGCGCGCTACGGCGACCGACTCCGGGTCTCGTTCGACGTGGACGCGGGGGTCCAGACGGCGCTGGTGCCCCGACTCATCCTCCAGCCACTGGTGGAGAACGCCATCCGGCACGGGGTGACCCGGAGGATCACACCGGGCCAGGTCGAGGTCCGGGCGTGGGAGGGTGCGGGACGGCTCCACCTCACCGTGCGGGACGACGGCGTGGGACTCGGCAGCCTGGTGCGCGAGGGGCTCGGGCTCTCGATCACCCGGGCCCGGCTCCGGCAGCTGTACGGCCGGGAGCAGCGCTTCGCGCTCGGGCCGGCGCCGTCCGGCGGCGCGGTGTGTACCCTCAGCTTTCCGCTCCGGCTGGCCCAGGCGGCGCCGTCGTGAGCGAGAGCCGGATTCGCGCGCTCATCGTGGACGACGAGCCGCTGGCCCGGGCCCGGCTCCGCGGCCTGCTCGCCCGCCACGCCGACATGCAGCTGGTGGGCGAGTGCGCCGAAGGCACGGAGGCGATCGCGGCGATCGACCGGATGCGGCCCGAGGTGGTGTTCCTCGACATCCAGATGACCGAGACCAGCGGCCTCGAGGTCGCCACGTCGCTGGCGGTGGAGCCGAGGCCGGCCGTCGTCTTCGTCACCGCCCACGAAAGCCACGCGCTCGAGGCCTTCGAGGTCCAGGCCCTCGACTACCTGCTCAAGCCGTTCGAGGAGGCCCGCTTCGGCGCCACGCTCGAGCGGGTGCGGGCCTATGCCCTGGCGGTCCGGGCGCAGCGGTCCCACGAGCACCTGGTGGCCATCCTGCGCGAGCTGTCGGTCACGCCGCAGTCGGAGCTCGAGCGGCTCCGGGCGCCGGCCATGCCGCTCCGGTTCGCCGACCTGGAGGTGGACACCGCCGCGCGGGCGGTGCGCCGGGCGGGCGAGCCGGTGCCGCTGCGACCCAAGGAGTACGAGCTGCTGCTGGCGCTGATGCGGCGGCCGGGAGAGCTGGTGACGCGGCGCGAGCTGCTGGCGGAGGTGTGGGGCTACAGCGACGACGTCAACAGCCGCACCGTGGACACCCACGTCGCGGTGCTCCGGCGGAAGCTGAGCCACGGCGCGGCCGACGCGGGATACATCGCCACGGTGGCGAAGGCGGGCTACCGGATGCTGGCGTAGGCGGACGTCTCTTGCCAGCGCGGACGGGGTGTGGCAGAATAGGGACACGGGCGACCGATCCCGCGCCCAACCTTCTACACCCCCGCCCGGGGCCCATCTCGTCAGCCAGCCTGCCGCTACCGCTCCGACCCGACCCCGCGCCACCCGAGCGCGCCCCGCCACCGTCGACTATGCCAAGCTCGCCGGCCGGAGCGACGCGGTCATCAAGGAGCGGACCGGCTGCACCTGGGAGCGTTGGGTCAACGCCCTCGACTACGCCCAGGCGTACACCTGGCCTCACCGCGAGATCGCGGCCTACGTGGCGGAGAAGTTCCGCGTGCCCGGCTGGTGGGCGCAGGCCGTCACGGTGGGCTACGAGCGAATCAAGGGCCTTCGCGTGGTGGGGCAGCGCCGGGACGGCTCGTTCGAGGCCCGCAAGAGCCGGACGTACCCGGTGCCGCTCGTCCGGCTGTACCGCGCCTGGCATGATGGCCGCGCCCGCGCCGCCTGGTTGCCGGACGTGGCGGTGACGGTTCGGACGGCGACGCGGGGGAAGTCCATGCGGATTACCTGGCCGGACCGCACGTCGGTCTCGGTCTGGTTCGAGAGCCGCGGGCCCGCCAAGAGCCAGGTCGTGCTGGCGCACGAGAAGCTGGCGGACCGGGCGGCCGCCGCGCGGATGAAGGCGTACTGGAACGAGCGACTGGACGCGCTGGGCGGCGTCCTCGCAGAGTAGCCGCCAGGCGGGTCGGGCTCAGGGTACCGTCATTCCCATTGCACTCGGTACCGGCAGACCGACCCGCCCAGCGCCCGGCATTCCTCCTCCTTGATCTTGACCCCCTTCACGCCGCACATCTCCAGCGCCTTCCGATACCATCCCACCACCGTCAGGCAGTCCGGCGCGCTGTACGTCTCGGCGTCGTGAGTGGTGAAGACACCTTCCTTGGACCCGGCCGGCGTGTAGTCGCGGCGGCCGCTCTCGTAGTACAGCGAATAGAACGTGGGCGACTTGGCCAGAAAGGCGTGGGCATCGCCCCTGGTGATGAAGCCGCTGTGGATGCTGGTGAGATTCTTCTCCGCCGAGGCGGCGCCGAGGCGCTCGAAGAATTCGGGACGGCCGCCGCCGAGGACGCGGACGATGGCGTCGTCGAGCGCCTTGCCCAATTTGAACGGATACCAATTGGAGGTGAACAGCATCCTGAGCGTGCGCTGGTCGCCTTCCGGCAGGGCGGCGAGCACCCGCTGAAGGCCGTCTTTGCCCGAGTGGTCCTGAACGAAGGCCAGACGGGACTTGAGCACGGCCCCCTTGATCTGTTGCACGGACCTCTCCGGAAGAAAGTTTTCCGAATGCTAGGACCCGCACGGGGCGGCGCGCAAGGCGGAGGCCCGGTAGCTTTCGGGGTGCCCCTCCGCCTGCCGCCGCCGCCGTCCGGACCTCCCGGTGCGTTTGTCTCGCCGCCGCTCACCCTGGGCGACGCCGCGCTGTTCACCGACCTCTACCAGCTTACGATGGCGGCGGCCTGGTTCCGCGAAGGGGTGACCGGGCGCGCCAGCTTCAGCCTGTTCGTCCGCCGGCTGCCGCCGGAGCGCGGCTTCCTGGTGGCCGCCGGGCTGGCGGACGCACTCGAGTACCTGCGCGGCTTTCGCTTCTCGCCCGATGCGCTGGCCTATCTCCAGTCGCTCGGCCGGTTCGAGCCGGCGTTTCTCCGCTATCTCGCCACGCTCCGCTTCTCGGGCGACGTCCGGGCCGTGGCGGAGGGGACGGTGCTGTTCGCCGAGGAGCCGCTGCTCGAGGTCACCGCCCCGCTGATCGAGGCCCAGCTGCTGGAGACGGCGGTGATGAACATCTGCCACCTGCAGACGCTGCTCGCCAGCAAGGCGGCGCGGGTCGTCCTGG
>JBBRGH010000015.1:0-21144 GCA_038240915.1 Gemmatimonadales bacterium
AGCATGACCGCGCTGGTCTTCGGCGCGCTGCTCAGGGCACCGGTGGAGCTCCTGCTTGGCCTGCGGGTGCTGGCGGTGGTGGCGGTGGCGGTAGTGATCTGGCTCAGCGTGAGCCGTTGAGGTCCGACTCTGCCGTGGGAGCGTGATTCATGCGCCGCATCGCGATCGGTCCGCCGCCACCGGGTGGTGGCGGAGACGCTTCGATCAAGTGACCGAGACCGAGCCGGGCCGCCCTCAGCGCCCGGCCGGCTCGCCCGACCAGAAGTCGATCCCGCCCGCCTGCTGCCCCACGTCCACGCTGGCCACCCGTACCAGCGCCTGCAGATCGATCACGTCCACCGCCCCCGGCTCCGCACCCACGCCCTCCTGGGTGACGAACGCGTACCGGCTGTCCGGCGAGATCACCAGCCCGCTCGGCACACGTCGGGTGGTGGGCACCCGGGCCAGCTCCTTGCCCGAGGCCGCGTCGATCACCGACACCGACTTGCCCTTCTTGTTGGTGCCCACCACCAGCCGCCCGTCGGGACTGGCGGCCAGATTGTAGATCCCCTCGCCGGCCGGCAGTCGCCGGCGCAGGGTCCACGCACCGAGATCGATCTCCGCGATGTCGTTCGCCTTGTTGCAGGCGACCCAGAGAGTGCGCCCGTCGGGCGAGGGCTGGGCCCAGGTGGGCGAGCACCCGACGTCGGCGGGCTTGGGGGCGGCGCTCGGATTCTCCATCGGATGCTCGGCGCCGGGCTTGAGATAGAACCGGCGGGCGACGGCCAGGCTGTCCGCGTCGATCTCGACCAGTTCATCGTTCATCATGCAGCCGGAATACTGCCGCCGCCCGTCGGGCGAAAGCCGGGAACCATGCGGCATGACGCAGGTGGGGATCCGCCGCACCTCGACCATATCGTCGGTGTAGACCACCGACACCGACGACGGCACCATCGCGCCGTACAGGTTGAAGTTGACCACCCAGGCGTAGTGGCCGTTGGGCGCCACCTGCACCGTCGCCGGAAACCGGCCCAGCCCGACCCGGCCGATCTGCTCGCCCGTGGCGGTCGAGAACTTCCACAGCGCGCCGTTGGGTGTGCCGTGAGCGGTGGTGACGTAGAGCCAGCGGCCGTCGGGTGAGACGAAGATTCCGTGCGGCCCCACCAGCTCGGTCGGATTGGTGCCGATCTTCTGGTCCCGCTCGACCGCGATTCCGCCCGGCCCGAACTTCACCAGCGCGATATGGTCGTTCCCTTCGCTCGCGACGAACACGCGGTAGTCGCGCTCCGGCCGCGCGGCGGTGCTGGCGGCGGCCGCCGAGTCCGCGGCGGTGATCGCCCCGGGGCCGCCTCGTCCGGCCGAGGCGCATCCGGCCGCCAGCAGCATCAGCGCGCCGTGCGACCAGCGGCCGAGCGTAGCCGTGGTCACGGGGTGAGCGGCGTCCGGGACCGCTTGGGATCGACCCGCACCACCCAGAGCCCGTTGTTGAAGTCGTTGACGTATGCCAGACCGTCCTTCGGGTTGACCACCACGCCCCAGTCGAACGCGGCGTTGGGCACCACGCCGCCCAGGTCCGCGGTGTTGAGCGACGCCATCTCGCGGTGCTGGGCGCGGAGGTCGCCCTTGAGCTCGCCGGAGATGTCGAAGACGTGGAAGCCGGCATCGTAGGCGCCGAGGTAGAGCGTATCGGCCACCTGCCAGACGTTGTGGACGCCGCCGCCCTCGGGCGTGTACCAGGCCACCGACCGCGGGTGCTCGAGGTCGCTCACGTCGATCACCTGGAGGGTGCCGTACATCCGGCTGGCCGAGGCGTCCCTGGCACCGGCCACGTCGCCGTTCCGGTAGACCTCGTCGGCGATGAAGACGTACTTGCCGCCCCGCTGGCGCCAGGCGGTGTGGGTGCCGCGATCGAAGCCGGGGCGGGAGACGTCCTCGACCTCCTGGTACAGCGAGTCGAGGTTGTACTTGAACTGGGACACCAGCACCGGCTTGTCCGGCCGGCCGCCCCACTTGCCGTTGCCGATATCGAGAATGACCAGCCCGTCGTTCCAGTAGCTGGCGTACATCAGCCCGTCCACGATGTCGAGATCGTGCACGTAGCGCGCGGCGTCCGGCCGATCGGTGTGCCACGAGCCGGCCCGAGTCGGGTGGGCCGGATCGGAGAGGTTGACGATGTCGATGGCGCCGGTCCCATCGTTGGTGATGAAGACGTAGCGGCCGTACTGCGGGTGCTCGTAGATGTAGACCGAGTGCACCCCCGCGGCGACGCCGTCGGTGAACTGGGAGAGCTCCTTGGGATGCAGCGGATCGCGGGTGTCGGCGATGACGATCCCGTTCTTCCGGTCGGAGGCGCCCTCCCGGGTAAAGACCATGACGTTGCCGTCTGCCGTGGTCTGCATGTCGTTCACCAGCCGGGTGTTGGCCATGATCGAATCGACCACCACGGGCCGGCCCGGGTCGGAGATGTCGATGGCGTAGAGCCGGTCGCCCCCCTGGTGGGTGCCGAGGTAAGCGACCTTGCCGTTGGGGTGGATCCAGACCTCGCTGGTGGCGAACGCCGTGCGCGCCAGCCGGCCGACCACCGTCAGCGACCGGCGGACGTCGCGCTCCTCCACGGTGACCGTGGTGCTGGCCGCACGGCGGCCGAGCGAGGCGGTGACGGTGTAGCTGCCGGGGCGGTAGGCGACAAAGCGGCCGTCGGCGTCGAGTTGGCCATCACCCGGCGCGAAGCTCCAGGTGGGGCGCAATCCCGGCACCTGACGCCCGGCCCCGTCCAGCCCTTCGGCGGTAAAGGCGATCACGTCGCCCTGGCGGACCGCGGGCCGGGACGGCCGGAGCCGCAGCTTGGCGAGGCCGGCGTTGGGCAGCACCCGCACGTCGAGCGAGGCCGAGGCGCCCCGCACGCTTGCGGTGAGCGTGGCCCGGCCTGGCGTCAGGCCGGTCGCGCTGCCGTCGTGCTCCACGGCCACGACCCTGGGACGGCTCGACTGCCAGCGGATCGGATCGGTGGTCCGGTCGTTGGCCTTGGAGTAGGCCAGGGCAGCGATCTGAATCGACTGCCCCTCGAGGATCGTCGCCGCGCCGGTCGGGCTCAGCTCCACCCTGACCGGCCGGCCGGGCACGCCGCGGAACTCGACGGAGGTCGTGTCCACGAACGGCCGGCTGCCCGGCACCAGGGCGCTCAAGGCCAGCGGGAACTTCCCGACCGAGCTCGCCACCAGCCAGCCGCTCTGCGGGTCGAGCGCGCCTTCCCCCGAGCCGCCGCGCAGCTGCACGTTGAGCACCGCGCCCGGCACCGGGGCGCCGGAGGCGTCCAGGGCGCGGAAGCTGAGGCGCACGGAGTCGCCGACGGTGATCGTCCGGGTACCGGGCGCGACCTCGATCCGGACCACCGGAGTCGGCGCCAGTTGGCCCGGGGCCGGCTGTTGCAGTGCGAGGAGGAACGCGGGAAGCAGAGCGGCGAGCAGCACGGAGGGGCCTCGAGGTGGGGGGACCCGGCGCCATGGAGGGGAAGGGCGGCGGCGGGGCCAATACTAGGAGCCGGACACCGCCGGAGCAAGCTCGGCGGCCCCTCGTTCCTCCGGCCCGCGAGCGCCCGCTTCGATTAACTTCGACACCCCGATGCCACGCACACCGGACTCACCCCGACCCGCCGATCCCGCGCGGACCGCGATGCTCGAGTGCCTCCGCCGGCTCGAGCGGGCCGCCCGGCCGCTCGAGCCGGGCGCGAGTCGGCGGCGCGGACTCCGCGACGCGGCCGTCGCCTCGTCCGAGCGGTTCCTCCGGCGGATCGGCACCCTCAAGGCCTTCGATGACGCGAGCGGCACCGGCCTGCGCCTGGCCGACGCGCCAATCCGCGAGCGCGGGCGACCCGTGGCGGAGGTGATCGCGCTGCTCGAGCGCGAAGTGGTCCGGCCGGGGGGCAACCCGGCCGCTCCCGGACACCTGGCCTACATCCCCGGCGGCGGTCTCTACCACTCCGCCCTCGGCGACTTCCTAGCGGCGGTGAGCAACAAGTACGCGGGCATCTCCTTCACCGGGCCCGGCGCGGTCCGGATGGAGCATCTGCTGATCCGCTGGACCGCCGACCTGCTGGGCTACCCCGCCTCGGCGGGCGGTGCCATCGCCTCGGGCGGCAGCATCGCCACCCTGTCCGCCGTGGTGGCCGCGCGCGAGGCGCACCGGCTCCGGGCCGCCGACTATCCCCGCGCGGCGGTCTACCTGACAGCCCAGGCGCACCACTGCCTCGAGAAGGCGCTCCGCCTGGCCGGCCTGGGGGAGGCGCCGGTGCGCCGGGTGCCGATGGACGCCGGCTTCCGGATGCGGCCCGACGCGCTGGCCCAGGCCATCGCGGCCGATCGCGCGGCCGGTCTCCAGCCGTGGCTGATCATCGCCGCCGCCGGCACCACCGATACCGGCGCCGTGGATCCGCTCGACGCCATCGCCTCGATCGCCGCGCGCGAGCGCTGCTGGTTCCACGTGGACGCGGCCTATGGCGGCTTCTTCCTGCTGACCGAACACGGCCGCACGGCACTCCGCGGCATCGAGCGGTCCGACTCGGTCATCCTCGACCCGCACAAGGGACTGTTCCTGCCCTACGGCTCGGGCATCGTGATGGCGCGCGACGAACAGGCGCTGGCCGCCGCCCATCATTACGAGGGCGCCTACATGCAGGACGCCGAGCGCGACCCCGGCGACGCCTCCCCGGCCGAGCTTTCGCCCGAGCTGTCGAAGCACTTCCGCGCCCTCCGGATGTGGCTGCCGCTGCTGCTGGTCGGCACCGGCCCCTTCCGCGCGGCGTTGGAGGAGAAGCTGCTCCTGGCGCGCTATTTCCACGAAGAGGTCGGGGCCCTTGGTTTCGAGGTGGGGCCGCCGCCGGAGCTGTCCATCGCCACCTTCCGCTGGGCGCCCCCGGGTATGGCCGCGGCGGAGGCGGACCGGCTCAACCAGGCGCTGGTGGATGGGGTGCGGCGGGACGGTCGGGTGTTCCTGTCGTCCACGATCGTCGACGGCCGGTTCACGCTTCGGATGGCGGCGCTCGCGTTTCGGACCCACCGGCGGACCATCGACCTGGCGCTGCGGGTGCTCCGGGAGCAGCTGGCGGTCCTGGGGGAATGAGACCGGCCAGGAGAGACGCTGAGCGGCCGGCTCAGAATCGGACGGCCAACCCCGCACTCAGTCCGGGATAGGCGTTCCCCCCGCCGGACACCCGCACGGACGCGCCCGCCACGATCCCCACCCCCCGACTCAGCCAGTGCGTGGCGTGCCCCCCGACGAATCCACCGATGCCGCCGTCGACCAGCTCGCCATGTTCGCTGACCAGGAATGCCGTCGCCCCCGCCGAGAGGCCGAGCTCGGTCCGCGCCGACGCGAACGTCAGCGTCGGCCCCAGGTCGATCGCGGCGGCGCAGTCATCGGCGAACCGTTCGGTGTCGAGCACCGGTAGCGAGGCGCGGAGCTCGACCCCCCACCGCGGTCCGAAGTCGCGCCGGAGGCCCAGCTCCGGCCCGTAGGCCACGCCCGCCATACCGCCGGTCCTGAGCGCGGCAAAGGACGCCGTCAGCGTCCACGACCGTGCCGGGGCGCTCTGGGCGGCGGCCTCCCGAGCCCCGCCACCGACCGGCACCGCTACTGCTAATACCAACCGAATGAAAGCGTTAGCGCTCAACCGCATGGCATCCTCATCCCGG
Organism: Gemmatimonadales bacterium; assembly: GCA_038240915.1. Classification (GTDB taxonomy): domain Bacteria; phylum Gemmatimonadota; class Gemmatimonadetes; order Gemmatimonadales; family GWC2-71-9; genus CAVVWJ01. The sequence continues at coordinate 5,670 of JBBRGH010000015.1, forward strand.
TGAAGGTCGACCACAGGCACACGATCGCTCGGCGCCGTGGCCCGAGCGTGACCCGCCCTCCGGCAACGGAGCGGGCTCCGGCACCGGGGAAACGCGGTGGCCGGCGCGAGGTTCCCGTGGTATCCTCGACCCATGACCGCGCCGCGACCCAAGCGCAGCTGGCCGCTCTTCGTCCTCGCCGCGACCGGGTTCATCCCGGCGCTGGGCCTGTTCCTCGGCGCCGCGGCGACGACCTGGGGACTGGTGTCGAGCCGGCCGCGGGCCATCCTGGCGGCCGGGATCGGCGCGGTGGGCGCCCTGCTCAACGTGGCCGCCGCCCTGGTGTTCGTCTGGCGGATGCAGGGCACCTCGGCGTTCGCCACGGCGAACGCGGCCAGCGCCGGCCGCGACCTTGCCCGGCTGGTCGGCGCGCTGGAGCAATACCGCGGCAGCAACGGACGCTATCCCGCCACGCTCCAGGTCTTCACCCAGTTCCCGCTCTCGCTCAAGCTGGTGAACATCCAGGACAACTCGGCCGGCGTCTTCCGCTTCCCCCATCCCTACCAGTAGCGGCTCGGTCCCGACGGCCGGAACTACCAGCACTTCGCCGTCGGGACCGACGGGAAGCCGGACACCGCGGACGACGTCCGGCCGGTCCTGGCCGACTCCGTCGCCCGCCGAAGCGGCTACCGGCCTGCCGACTAGATGACCGCCACCGCCCAGGCCGGGACCATGATCGCCACCCGCCGGCTCATGCTGGTGCCGAGCGGCCGGCCGGTGGTCCTGGAGATCGACGCGCCGGTGCCGCGCCGGAGCGGCGAGTGGACCTGCGCCTACCGGATCCGGGGGATCGGTCGCACCCGGGCGGGGCGGGTGTCGGGAGGGGACGGGATCCAGGCGCTGCAGCTCGCCTTCGCCGGCCTGCGCCAGGCGCTCGAGCCGTTCGCCGCCACGCTCACCTGGACCGGTGAGTCCGGCGAGCTGGGCTTGCCCGAGCCGATTCCCGACTACTTCGGCGGCGAGTTCCGCCGCCGCCTCGAGCGACTGGTACGGCAGGAGACCGAGCGCGAAGCGCGGCGACTGGCCGACACCGCCCGGGGCGCCGGCGCGTGAACGAGTTGCTTCGCTTCGCCCTGGTGACGCTCGGGTCGGTCCTCTTCATCGTGGACCCGATCGCGGTCATCCCCACCTACCTGGTGATCACCCAGGACGAGACCGCCGCCGAGCGGCGGCGCACCGCGCGGCGCGCCTGCATCGCGATGGTGCTGATGCTGGTCGCGTTCGCCGCCACCGGCACGGCCCTGTTCTCGGTCCTGGGCATCACCCTGCCCGCCTTTCGGACCGCCGGCGGCCTGATTCTCTGGTTCGTGGCGCTGGACATGCTGCACGGCGAGCGGCGGACCCAGGAGGGGCGGGACGAAGTGGCGGAGGGCCGGGCCAAGGAGGACGTCGCCCTCACGCCGCTCGCCATCCCGATGCTGGCCGGGCCGGGCGCGATCTCGACCGTGATCGTGGTCTCGGGTCAGGCGGAGGGCGCCGGCCAGACGATCGCCGTCTATGCCGCGATCGTGATCACCGGCCTGGCCTCGTACGTGGCGCTCCGGGTCGGCGAGCCGCTGCTCGGCCGGATCGGCAAGACCGGCATCCGGGTCGTGACCCGGATCATGGGCCTCATCCTCGCGGCGCTGGCCGTCCAGTTCGTGCTGAGCGGGGTCAAGGAGGCGTTTCAGCTCTAGCGGCCCGCAGCTCCGGAAAATCCTCCTCCCAGAATTCGAGCGCGGCGCGGACACCCTCTCGCCGGCGCCCCGCCTCCAGCGCCCGCAGCTCTACCCGGCGGATCTTGCCCGAGATGGTCTTGGGCAGCTCGGCGAACTCGATGCACCGGATGCGCTGGTAGCGGGGCAGCCGGTCGCGGACGAAGCGGAACAGCGCCAGCGCCACCTCGCGCGACGGCGCCACCTCGCCCCGCAGCACCACGAACGCCTTGCCCCGGGCCATCCGGTCGGCCAGGTCGGCCCGGCTGAGCTGCGGGGTGGACGGCACCACCACGACCCCCAGCTTCATCGCCGCCAGCAGTGTCTCCCACAGGGGCACCACGTTGGGCAGCATCAGCAGCAGCCGATCGCCCCGCCGGGCGCCGTGGCGGCGAAGCGCGTTCGCCACCTGGCTGCTCCGGGCCGAGAGGGCGGCAAAACCGAGCTGGACGTCGGGCGCGCCGTCTCGCACCAGCCAGAGAGCCGGGCGGTCGTTGCCCGCGGCGTAGGGGTCGAACCAGTCGAGCGCCCAGTTGAACCGGTCGAGCGCGGGCCAGCGAAAGTCGCGCGCGGCCTCGGTGGCGCGCTCCCGGTGGGCCAGCAGGAAGGCACGGGCATCGAGAAACGGCTGGGCGGCCGGGGCCGGAGCTGGCAGGATGATTCCTGGCGTGGTGGTGCCTCCAATATGCGTCCCCGGGTGCTCCCTGTTCATCCCTGCGGCCGCCGGATACCTTGGGCAACCCTCACCCCCGCCGTACCAATGCTCCGACTCGCGTCGCTGGCCGCACTGGCCGCGCTCGCCACCGCCGCCCCCACCATGGCCGCCCAGCAGGGCGACACGGATCCCGAGACCGTCCTCCGGAGCGCCGAGCGCGCGCTGCAGGACGACAGCCTCGAGACCGTGACCATCCGTTGGCGCGCCGCCCTCGCCCGGGACAGCACCGACCCCGCCGCCACCCTCGGCCTCGCCACCGTGGCGCGGCAGACCTACGACTTCGAGCGGGCGGAGCAGCTGCTGGCCGGCCTGCTCGGGCGGGCGGGCCCCCGGGTGGACGGGTGGACGGTGCGGGCCCGCCTGGGGATCTACCGGGTGGCCAACGCGCGGGGCGAACTCAAGCGGGCCGACTCGCTGCTCCGGCGCGCCATCGACGAGGCGCGGCAGGTGGACGACCGTCCGGCCCGGATCGCAGCGCTGATCGGCTTCACCAACACCCGGAGCGGCGATCCGCCCGCCCTCTACGCCACCCTCGACACCGTCCTGGGCCTGCTCCCGCCGGGGGACAGCCGGGACCGGGCGGAGTACCTCTGCCGCCGGGGACTCTACCGCGGCATCCAGGCCCAGCGCGACGCCTCCCCCATGGTCCGCCAGGGGATCGCCATGGCCCAGCGCATCGGGGAGCGTCAACTCACCGGCCACTGCCTGGAGGCGGAGGGCCTGCTGGAGAGCCTCCGCACCCACGACGACAGCGCGCTGGCCACGATGGGGCAGGCCGAGAAGGTGCTCCGCTCCACCCACGAGCACGCGGGGCTGGCCCGGATCGCCTCCCGCCGGAGCGACATCCTCCAGGGTTACGGCCGGCTGGGCGAGGCCAAGCTGGCGCTGGAGGAGGTCATGACCGGGGCCCGGATCTCTCGCAACCTCCAGCGGCTGAGCAACGGCTACGGCGGCCTGGGGATGCTGGCACTCCGGGTGGGCGACCTGCCCACCGCCGCCGACTACTTCCGGCGGGCCGAGCAGCTCAACGATTCGCTCGGCCAGGCCGAAGGGAGCATGATCTCCCGCCAGAACGCGGGCGAGGTACAGGCCGCCAGCGGCGATCTGGTCGCCGCGCGGGCCACTTTCGAGGAGACGGTCCGGCTGGCCGTCGCCGGCGACTACTTCGAGGACGAAGTGCAGAGCCGGCAGCGGCTGGCCCGGGTGGCCATCCGGCAGGGCGACCTGGCCGAAGCCCGGACCCAACTGGCCACCGCCGACTCGGCGGCGCACGTCCGGGGCATCGACGATATCCGGAACGGGCTCGTCTACGATCGCGGCCGCCTGGCGCTCGCCGGGGGAGACGCGGCCGGCGCCACCCGGCTGTTCACCGCCTTCCTCGCCCAGACGGATTCCACCGACCAGCTGCTCCGCTATACCGTGCGCAGCCGGCTGGCCCAGGCCCGCGCCGCTGCGGGCGATCTCGCCGGCGCCGAGCGCGAGCTGACCGAGGCCGGCGGCGACCTCGAGCGCTGGCGGGCCACGCTGGACGCGGGCGAGCTCCGCCGCTACGCCTACGCCGCCACCACCCTCGGCGAGTACGATCCGCAGGGGCCATCGGCCAGCGTCATCGCCGCGCTGGCGCACGGGGGCCGGGCCGAGGCGGCGTTCACGCTGGCGGAGCGCCGGCGGGCGCGGACCCTGGCCGACCGGCTGACCCAGGCCGACGCGCTGCGCGAGACGGCCGGGGCCAACACCGCACCGGGACCGGGTGCCACCGCGGCGGAGATCGCCGCGGCGCTCCCCGACGACAGCACCGGGATCCTCGAGTACGTCGCCGGGAGCGAAGGCGCGCCCACCACGCTCTTCGTGGTCACCCGCGCCGGCGTCGCCGCCCGGCTGCTGCCGCCGGCCGATGCACTGGCCCGCCCGGTCGAGCGCTACGCGGCGCTGCTGGAGAGCGGAGAGAGTGGCGAGACGCTGGCCCGGTCGCTGGGCGCGGCCGTGCTCGGCCCGGCGGCCGAGTTGGTTCCGGCCCCGGTGACCCGGCTGATCGTGGTGCCGGACGGCCCGCTGCACCGGGTCGCGTTCGACGCGCTCCGGCTGCCCGACGGCCGCCTGGCGGTGGAGCGCTGGGCCATCGGGCTCGCGCCCTCGGCCGCCGTCGCCACGGTGCTCCGGCGGAGCGAGCGAAACGCGCCGGCCACGGACGCAGCGCCGCGGGTACTCGCCCTCGGTGATCCCGCCTTCGCCGGCGAGCGCGCAGCCGGGCTCTCGCGCGACGGTGATCTCATGCGCGGCGCGTTCGACGCGGCCGGGGGCCTGCCCCGGCTGGCCGGGAGCGGCGAGGAGGCCCGCGACGTGGCCCGCTACGCCGCCGGCTCCGAGGTCCGCCTCCGAGCCGACGCCAGCGAGGCCTGGCTCAAGCACACCCCGGTCACCCGGTTCCGGGTGATCCACCTGGCGACCCACGCCCTGGTGGACGAGAACTCGCTGGCCCGGACCTCGCTCGCGCTGGCACCCGGTGGCGGCGAGGACGGCTTTCTCTCGCCGGCCGATCTCTCCGCTCTCAAGCTCGACGCCGACCTGGTGGTCCTCTCGGCCTGCCGGACCGCCGGCGGCGTGGTGGTCTCGGGCGAAGGACTGCAGGGCCTCACCACCCCGCTGCTCGAGGCCCGCGCCCGCGCCGTGATCGCGACCCAGTGGCGGATCGGCGACCGGAGCACCGTGGCGCTGGTCCGGGACCTGTACGACGCCCTGGCCCGCGGGGCACCGGTGGCAGAAGCGCTCAGGGAGGCCAAGCTGGCGGCGATCAAGCGGGGCGCGCCGGCGAGCGAATGGGCCGGATTCTCGGTCGTGGGAGATCCGTTGGTGCGGGTGCCGCTCCACGCCCCGCCGCGCCGGCCGGCCTTCCTCTGGCTGGCAGCGGCGGGGGTGACGGCCCTGCTGGTCGGCGGCTACCTGGCGACGAGGCGGAGCGGGCGGAGGGCGGAGCGGAGCGCGCGGGCGTCCGTGGTGGCGGCCCGGACCCACCAGCGGTAGTCTCCGGCCGGGAGGGCCTTGGCCGAGAGCGGCGAGGCGGTGGTATCCGTCGTGCTGGCGGAGGCCGCCACCCCGCCGCCAGCATCGAGCACCTCGAGCTCATAACCGCTGGCCCCGGCCACGGCGCGCCAAGTGAAACTGAGGGCGTCGCCGGCGGAGGCCTCGCGGCCCGGCTGGACCAGCACCACGTCGTCCGCGGCACCGCGCGTCGTGTCCTCCCCATCGGGGCGGAGCACCGACCGCCCGATCCCGACGGCCAGCAGCAGGGACGCGGCGAGGGCGACGGGCACGAGCCACGCGCGCCGCGCGCCCGGGCGGGCCGCGGCCACGCGCTCCGTCTCGGCCTGCTCGATGGCCCGCAGGAGGTCGAACTCGCGGTGGCATTCCTCGCAGGCCATCACGTGGTCGAGCGTCGCGAGCCGGGCGTCCTCCGGGCCCTCCCGCCGCACCAGCGCGTGGATGGCTTCGGGCGCGGGGTGCTCGGCCCCGGCCGTCCGGCCGGCGGCGTACAGTTCCCGCAGTCGATCGTCGCTCACGATGCCTCCTCGGCGCGTTCCCAGCCCACGCCCATCTCGGTCAGCCGCTCCCGCAGGTCGGCGAGGCCGCGGTACAGCAGGTTCCTCGTCTTGCCTTCGGTCCAGCCCATCAACTGGGCGATTTCCTCCCGCGGATGGCCCGTGAGGTACATCCGCACGGCCGGGCGGCGGGAGGCGGGAATGGTCTCGATGGCGCGCGAGACCTGGGCGGCCACCTCCGAGCTCTCCAGCTCGCCGTGCGGGCCCGCCGCCGGCGTGGCCAGGGCCACCGCGCTGTTCTCGTCGTCCAGGGACTGGTGGTGTTCGGCCCGGCGGGTCCGCCGGCGGCGGATCAGGTCCAGGGCGGCGGAGCTCGCCGTCCTGTATACGTAGGACGTGTTGACCTCGCCGATCTGCTCACTGGTCCGCTGGGCCCGCCAGAGTCGGATCCGGACTTCCTGCATGACCTCGTCCACGTCCGACTCGTCCAGCCGGTAGCGCCGGCCCACCTGACGGACCATGGAGCCGAAGCGTGCCACGACGGCTTCGACCGCGAGAGAGAGGTGGTGCTCCGCTTCAGGCAACGTCATGCGGGAAGTATGGCACCGGCAGGGCTATTCCTCCACGACCGCGGGCGCGTCGATGCCGGCCATCCGACCTTCGAGGAGCCGAAGGCGCCGGTGTTCGTGGACGGCCGGCGGGTGGTCACGCCCAAGGGCGATGGCATCGTCCCCGAGTTTCTCGAGATCCTCCCGTCGAGGCAGGCTCATCCCCTCATGGCCGCGGCCACGACACCCGGCACTTTCCGCCAGCTCGCGTGCTCGTCGAGCGCCGTCAGCCGCCGGGCGACAATGTGCGCCGTGCGGTGTGTGGGGAAGAAGCCCGGCTTCGGTCGGCTGATCACCGGATGCCTGAGGACGACCTTTTCGATCCCATCGAGCATCGGGGTGTTGTGCACGAACCCGGTGCCGCTCTGAATGTCCGCTGGTGTCGACCCGGAATAGGCGCCCCATGGCGGTGAGGCGAAGGCGAAAGTCAGTCCACCCCAGGTATTGACCGCCACAGCACCGTAGCGCAGCCGCGCAATGGCGCGCTCTACCGCGGCGGCGAGCGCCGGATCCTTGAGGGTGGCCGGATGCACTACCAACGTGGCCGAGAGGGTGCCCCACAGCCGATTGTTGGCGAACGTTACGGCGCGGTCGAGATATTCGATCGGGTCCGTGCTGCTGATGGGCGCCTCGGCCAGAATGCTGCAGAACGGCTCGCTGGCGAACAGCGCCTCCGCCGGATCGGAGGGGTCGAGGCCCGGCACCAGGGTCCAGGGCAGGGCGGGGTCCGGAGCCGCGCCACCGACCCACAGGTCGCCGCGGCCGCGCGTGAACCGGCGCCAGCGCTCGATCGCGCCCGGGTAGTAGGCGTCGCGCGGGGGAGTTGCGGCAAATACCCGCTTCACCGCATCGAGCAGTACGATCCGCCTGTCCCAGCCGAGGGGCGTGAGGACCATTCGTGCGGCGTTGCAGTTGAAGGCCGCGTTGTAGATGGCGGAGCCGGCGATGCTCTCTGCCTGGAAAGCCAGCTCGCCGTCGCTGTAAGGACCGGGGACGATCAGCACCGGCGAGACATTCCCGAGCTCAGCCGTGACCGGCTTGCTGAAGCTGCGCTCGTTTCGTGCCTTTCGGGCATCCTGCTCGGGGCCGGGCGGCCCCCACACGAGGTGATCGTACGTCGCTGCGGAACCGGTAAGATGGACCTCGTCGATGGCCGGATGCCGGGCCAGATAGGCTCCCTCCTCCGCACCGCCGTAGACCACCGACAGATAGCCCTGCGCCAGGGCGCCGGCGAACGCCTCCGCGATGAGGGGTCCGAGATAGGCGTTGACCGGGTGCATCTTGAGCAGGCAGACCTTGCCCTCGTTGAACATCTTGGTCAGAACGTCCATCACCGGGATCGCGTTGATGTTCCCGGCTCCCAACACGAGCACCACCCGACCGGCGTGCGGAGCCCGGTAGAAACCCGCGCGCCCGCGGCCCAAGGTGGCCTCGTCGATGCCGGCCTCCATGTGGATGTCCGCGCGCACGCCTGCGAAGAGGACGCCGTCGATCCGGTTGGTCGGGAAGACCGGGACGCTCAGCCGGCCGTCGACCGTGCGCCCTATCTTGCCGATGGATGAACGGCCCTTCCCTTGGAGGTCCTCGAGCGCCTCGGCGAGAAGGCGGAGATGGCGGACTACGCACCACGGGCCGGTGGACCACTCCTCGCCCTCGAGTGGGGAACCTGGTGGGATGCGTTTGGCAGCGCAGGCGGCGGCCACGCTTCGCTCGGCAATGGCCAGGTATCCGCGCTGCATGTCGCGGATCAGTGTGAGGCGCCGGGGCAGGCTCAGGCCTGCGAATCGCCCTGCAGCCTCCCGCAGCCGGAGCGCTGCCGTGTCGAGCTCGCCGGCTCGAGTCGCGGGGTGTGGCGGGCGCAGGGGAATCGCGACCGTGTGGTGCGCGGTGACGGCGGGAGACGACACGCGACCTCCTTCGTTCAGTGGGACGAGTCCACGACGGATAGGGACCTTCGGGTTTCGACGTCGTCGAGGCTACTGGCCGGCGAGCTTGATGTTATCGAGCTCGCCGCGCCACTCGACGGCGCTCTCGGTGGGCGACACGAGGTGGCCGTTGTAGCTGCCGTGGCCGGAGGCACCCCTGAAGCGGCCGGTGCCGGCGACTTTGGTCCAGGTGCCCTCGAAGGTCGTGATCGGCCGCTGATCCGCGCCCAGCACCGTCGTCACTTTGCCGCTCCAGCGGGAGATCACCGTGTCGGACTGGTTGGCGAAGGTGACGTACCCCTGATGTATGCCGTTGCCTTGCGTCAGGTCGCCGGACTCGATGTTGGTGATATGCGCGCCGCTCATGTATTCGGTCGGCCCGGTGCTGCGATTGGTGCCGGTCCACGACACGAGCGTGACCACGTGCCCGGGAGCGTCGGGGATGGGCAGGCCCTGCTGGCTGGTGATGGTACCGGAATAACTCCCGGCGATGCGGCTGCCCCCGCCGGCAGAGGTCCACGCGAGGACGGCGGCAACTGCGACCCCCAGCGGAACCAGACGGGCGCGAGCGAGACGAGCGGTCATGGGGCTACCCTCCGTAAGAGCATTGCATGAAGTTGAACCTGCTGTCGATGAACCCTACGTTAGGCCTCCCGCCTCAGCCGGCGGTCAGATGAGGCTCAGATCGGGGTCAGATCACCCATGATGCTCCGGCTTCGTGTGTTCGGGCCGCCCACGCTCGAGGGAGAAGCGGGCCCGCTGTCCGGCGCGGCCGCACAGCGCAAGTCCCTGGCGCTCCTGGCCCTGCTAGCGCGCGCGGGACCCGCGCCCACCAGTCGTGACCGCCTAGTTGCCTACCTCTGGCCGGAAGCCGACGCGGACCGGGCCGGCCATCGCCTGACGCAGCTACTCTACGCCCTTCGGCGTGACCTTCCGACCGAGGATTTGTTTCTCGGGAGCGCCGAGCTTCGTCTCAACCCGGCGGTCATCCAGACGGACATCGCAGAATTTTTGGCCGCCCTGGAGCGGGCCGAGTTCGAGACGGCGGCGGCGGCGCATCAGGCACCTTTCCTCGACGGATTCTTCCTGGACGACGCCCCGGAATTCGAGCGCTGGGTCGAAAGCGAGCGGGGCGAGCTAGCCCGGCGGTGCCGGGTCGCCCTGGAGGCCCTGGCGCAGTCCGCCTCGCGGCGTGGCGACGCCGGCGCGGCGGCCGAGTGGTGGCGGCGTCTCGCGGCCGCCGACCCGCTCAACGCGCGCGTGGCCGTGGGCTACATGGAGGCGCTCGCGGCCGCGGGCGACCGGGCCGCCGCGCTCCAGCATGCGCGGGCGCACGAGCGGACCGTACGCGAGGAGCTCGAGGTGCCGGTCGAAGCTGCGGTTCTCCAGGCCACGGAGCGCCTCCGGCAGGCGCCGGTGGCCGTCCCTTCGACCGCCTCGGCGGGCCTGGCGGTCGCGGTGCTCCCCTTTCTCGACATCAGCCCCGACCGGGGCAACGAGTATTTCAGTGACGGGATGACCGAGGAGCTCACCACGCTCCTCGCGCGTGTGCCGGGACTACGGGTCGCGTCGCGGACGGCCGCGTTCGCGCTCAAGGGGAAGAGCCTGGACGCGCGCGAGGTCGGAGAACGACTGCGGGTGGAGCTCTTCGTGGAGGGGAGTGTGCGGAAGGTGGGCGACCGGATCCGGGTCATCGCCCAGCTCGTCGACGCGGCGACCGGCTACCAGCGGTGGTCGGAGACCTACGAGCGGAAGCTCGAGGACGTCTTCGGGCTGCAGGAGGCGCTCTCCCGCTCCATCGTCGAGGCCTTGCCGCTTCACCCCGACCGCGTGTCGGCCGTCGTCGTCCGGCCGTCCACCACGGTGCTCGAGGCCTACACGCTGTACCTGCGCGGCCGCTTTCACAGCGTCCGCCGCACCCCCGAAAGCTTCAAGCTGGCCATCGAGTACTTCGAGCAAGCGGTCGAGCTCGATCCCGGCTACGCCCTGGCGCACGCGGCGTTGGCCGAATGCTGGATGCTGCTCGGTTTCGAAGAGTTCGGCGACGTGGCGGCGATGGCGGCGATGCCCACCGCCAAGGCGGCGGCCGATCGCGCGGTGGCGCTCGACGACCGGCTGGCGGAAGCCTACGTGTGGCGCGGCGCCATCCGGTTCCTCTTCGACTACGACTGGCCCGGAGCCGAAGCCGACCTGCTGCGCGCCATCGAACTCCGACCGGAGTTGCCCATCGCCCACACATGGTATGCGGTTTTTCTATGTGGCATGGGCCGGTCCGAGGCCGGTCTTTCCAGCGTGCAGCACGCAGTCGAGCTGGACCCACTGATGTTGTCGATGCAGGCCGTCGTAGGCCAGGTCTATTACTACAATCGCCGCTACGCGGAGGCGATCGCCCGTTTCCGCGCGCTGCTATCGCTCGACCCAGGCATGGTGCGTGTGCACGTCTGGCTGGCCCGCAGCTGTTTCGCGGCCGGCCGGACGGCGGATGGAGTGGAGGTGATCGAGCGCGCAGTGGAACAGCTGGGCCGGCGACCGATGCTCCTGGAGGCGCTTGGTGTGGGCTACGCGGGACTGGGTCGGAGCGCCGAGGCGCAACGGATCCTGGAGGAGGTGGGGAAGCTCGGAGAAGGGGCGCCCATCTCCGCTTGGCATCGTGCGGCCATCCACCGGGCCTTGGGCCACGTCGACGAGTACCGCCGACTGGTCGAGCAACTCGTCACCCAGCGCTCGGGTAGGGTGGCGTTCCTGGCGGCCGAGCCATCACACGACGTGGTGCGCGGCCAGCCGTGGTTCGCGACAATGCTGCAGTCACTCGGCCTGCCCGCACGGCCGGTGCGCTAGCACGGAAACCCCTCCGCCACGGGGTGCATTCGTGTTGCGGGCCGGAGGGCTCGCCCGCCTACCGCGCCGCCACGGCCTCGCCGACCTCGATCTCCTGCATCATCCCGCGGGTGAAGTGCTGCCGGCCATCCTTCCCGCCGGGCAGGAAGCAGATCAGCGCGTACCGCCCGGGCTGCAGCTCGGCGTGGAAGTAGGACGTGCCCCCCACCCGGAGCGGACTGACCCCGCCGATCGGCAGGCCCGGCGGAGTGCCCACACCCCGCTCGATGAAGGCGACCACGTCGTCCGCCGTCTTTCCCGGCGCGAGCTGCACCAGCTCGAACTCGTGCCACTGGGTGCCCTCGTTGCGCACTTCGATCACGTGCCGGCCGGCCGTGAGCGGACGGGAGAGGAAGAAGCTGTAGTCCCGCAGGGTCATCAGCACGTCGCTGGCGGGTGGCACCGCCGGCCGCGCCGTGGCCACCACCGTGAGCGGGCGGATCATGCCCTTCATCAGGTGCGGGATGCCGTCGGGTCCGGGAATCAGGCAGGCGACGACGTACGTGCCCGGCGTCAACAGCACGGTAGCGCTGTTTTCGCCGCCCTCGGGCCGAGGCGCGTTGGGGCCGCCGGCGTCCTTGACCCAGGCCGGCAGGGGACCCCGGCTCCGGAGCGCCGCCAGTACGTCGTCCACCGTGTGACCGCCCTCGAGCCGGGCGATCCAGACGTGGTGGAACTCCTTGCCCTGGTTGACCAGGCGAAGGGTGACGGCGCCCTCGGCCAGGGTATCAGGCATCCGCAGGGCGTAGTCCTGCGCGGTGATCGTGACGGTCGGCGCCTCGGGGGCTTGGCTCCCGACATAGGCGCCGAGAGCCAGGGGCAGCAGAGCGAAGCTCCGCAGCGCGAGGGGCGAGGTCTTCATGGGGCGCGTCTCCTTGGGTAGTGGTGTCGGACTACCGGTGGAACGCGCCCGGCCGGCCGGGATTCTCACCTCAGGCTGGCGCCGACCCCGTTCGTCGGCGCCTCCTGGCCGGTCCCCTGGATCGAGGTGCTCCGACAGCTCGAGGCGGTGCCCATGGTGGCGGGGGTGCCGCGACACGGGGGTGATGCGGAATTGGACTACGTGAGGCAGGTGCGAAGACTGCTCGAGGCGGGGCGCACCAGGATCCCTCGCGCCGGATCAGGTGATCGGCTCCAGCCCCGCCAGGATGGCCTGTCGCCGCGGCTCGAGAAAGGGCGGCAGCGCCACCTGCTCCCCCAGCGTGGCCGAGTCCTCGTCCACGGCGAAGCCGGGCCCATCGGTGGCGATCTCGAACAGCACCCCGCCCGGCTCTCGGAAATAGAGGCTCCGGAAGTAGTAGCGGTCCACCTCGCCGCTGTTGCGAACGCCCAGCGTGTCCAGTCGCTCTCGCCACCCGTGGTACTCCGCCTCGGTTGGGGTGCGAAAGGCCACGTGATGCACCCCTCCGGCTCCCAGGCGGGACGGTGCCAGATCGGGCTGTTCGGCCACATGGAGCTCGGCGTGCGGGCCGCCCCCGCCCATGGCGAACACCTGGACCGAGTACGCGGCACTATCGCCCGACGGTAGCGGCGCACTGCGCGGAGCTGCATTACCTCGGTCAGCACCTGCTCGGTGGCCCGGAGGCTCGGCACCCCCATCACGATCGACCCCAGGCCGCGGATCTGGTGCTCGGCCGGGACGGGACTCGCGGCCCAGGCCTTCGGCGGGTCGCCCGCCGCGCCGTCGTCCACCAGCGCCAGTCGCTGGCCCTCCGGATCCTCGAAGTCGAGCGTCAGCCGGCCGTCCCGCTCCGCCAGCGGACCCGCCGCGACCCCCAGTGAGCCGAACCGCGCCGCCCACCATGCGAGCGTCGCGCGTCCGTTCACCCGCAGATGGGTCCGGAGGACACTCCGCGTGCCGCGTCGCTCGCGCGGCATCTTCCAGTCGAAGAACGTCAGGTCGGTTCCCGGCGACCCGACCGCGTCGGCATAGAAGAGGTGGTACGCGCTCACGTCGTCCTGGTTGACGCTCCGCTTGACCAGCCGCATGCCCAGCGTGCCGGTATAGAACCGGTAGTTTCCCCGGATGTCGGCGGACACCGCCGTCAGGTGGTGGATGCCGGTCAGCTCCATCGGATCCTCCTCTCCTCGCGCGAGACCGCTACACCTTGATGAAGGCCGCGACCGCCGGATCGCCCCGCAGCTCCGCCAGCGCGGCGGCGTCCGGCCGCTCCGGCCGGTCCCGCTCGCAGTCCACCAGGCAGAGAAAGCCCAGCGGCTCCGCGTCCGCGGCCTGGAACTGATGCCAGGTGAGGGGCGGCACCCGCACCAGATCGTGCGTGCCGGCGTCCACCAGGCGGTCGCCGACCAGCACCCGGGCGCGACCCCGCACGACCATTACCGCGTGCGCGTGCCGGTGCCGCTCGAGCGACGACCATCCTCCCGGCCCGATCTCGAAGTAGCGCAGCTGGCAGCCCAGGCCCTCGCCGCCCTCGACCAGCACCTGCCGGGTGATGCCCGAGAAGTGGGTGCCCTCGCTCTGGTAGGGGCGGACCTCGACGCCCTCCCAGCGGAACGGCGCCGTCTGCCGCAGGTGCTCGCTCATGGCACCGGCTCCGCCTGGGAGCGGGCCACCCGCTCCACCAGCTCGCGGGTCCGCTCGAACAGCGCGTCCCCCGCCTGGTAGAGGCTGCCTCCGATCAGGAGCAGGCAATCCGGCCCGTAGAAGTCGAGCAGGGCGCCGATCCGCTCGACCCGGATGCCCCCTGCCGGCGCCGGCATGGCCGCCCGCGCCCGCGGGTGGGGAGCCCGGAGCGCCTCGGCGATCGCGCGGCAGGTCTCCTCGCTGTAGCTGAAGCGACCGCCCGCGTGAGGAAAGATTACCGCATCGGCCCCGTACCAGCGGAAGAGTTTGCCGAAGAGGGCCGATGGCATCGCGCGGAGGACGCCGCCGAAGGCAGGGTGGGCCACCAGCGGGATCCCGTCCGGCGCCGAAGCCAGCTGGTACAACAGCGGGAGTCCGACCAGCATGGGCGACAGCATCGCGGCCCGGACGCCCGCTCGCCGGGCGAACTCGAGCTGCCGCTGGACCCGGTCGGGGGTGCCGGTCAGGTTGGGCAGGTAGAGCGCCTGACCCCCTGTCTCACGCGCGGCGGCGTCCACCGCCGCCAGGCACGCCTCCACCCGCGCCTCGAACGGGCAGAACGGGTGGTCGGCCAATCCGTGGTCATCCTTGATCACGTCGAGCCCCGCCCGGGCGAAGGTGCCGCACAGCGCGGCCAGCTTGGCTGGTCGCAGTCCCATCGGCTTGAGCGCGGTGGCCAGCAGCGGCCGGCCCGTCACCCCGGTCAGCGCTCGCAATCCCGCCATCCCCGCGCGCGGGCCCGGCAGCCAGTCGAAGGCGGCATTGGGCAGGTCCACGTCGGCCAGGACGACGTCGGGCTGGAGCGAGGAGTTGCCGAACAGCACGCTGAGCAGCTGGGCCGGATCGCCCGCGGTGGCGGCGAGCGGCTGGGTGATGATGACCTGCTGCACGCCTTCGCCGGCCGGCCGGATGTCCTCGACGCAGCCAAGCATGTGCGCCGCCACCCACGGGTCGCGCTCGGCGGCCCGTCGCGGCAGCTCGACCGTCTGCTCCAGCAGCAGCGCCTCCGCCCGGGCCGCCGCATCGGCCGGGGCAACCCGTACCAGGTAGGTGATTCGGATCGAGCCGTCGCTCAGCTGCATGAGCCGTCCTTCCGCGAGAGCAAAGTCAGACCACCGGCACCCCGTAGTATACCGCGCGCATCCGCCCCCGGAACACGCCGCGCCGAGTGCATTGTTGGGCGCCCGCGTCCGGCGCCGAGACACCCTGCGTCCGAGGAGAATTCCCGGCATGCCTGTCCCCGCACCCGCCCTTCGCGTCCTCGCCGCCACCGCGCTCCTGGCGGCGCCGGCCGCGGCCCGAAGCCCGCTCCTCCGCCGCCGGGCTTCGACGGATACGCCGCGAGCGGGCTGCAGACCTTCCACGTCCCCGGCGTCGCCGTCGCCATCGTGAAGGACGGGCGGGTGGTCCTCGCCCGGGGATACGGCGTCCGCCGGCTGGGCGACCCCACGCCGGTGGACGGCCAGACCCAGTTCGGCATCGCCTCCAACACCAAGG
>JBBRGH010000016.1:0-19371 GCA_038240915.1 Gemmatimonadales bacterium
CCCGGCCGGCGGGGGCTGGAGTTGTTCCGCGCCATCCGGGCGCTCGACCACGCCATGCCGGTGGTCATGGTCACCAAGAGCGAGGAGACCGAGACCCTCAAGGACGCCATCGGGTCCGACATTTCCGACTACCTGATCAAGCCGGTCAACCCGCGACAGATCCTGTCGGTCGTCACCCGTCTGCTCGATGGCGACCGGATCCGGCAGCAGCGCCTGTCACGCGACTTCGCCACCCGCTTCCGCGAGCTCGAGGCTCGCCGGGGCGGCCCGATGGCCTGGCGCGAGTGGATCGAGCTGGTGGCCGAGCTGGCCGAGTGGGAGGTGCGACTGGGGCAGGCCGACGAGCCCGGCCTGCAGGACGCGCTCCGGACGCTGCAGGAGAGCCTCCGGCAGGACTTCGCCAAGTACCTGCAGCGCAACTACGCCCGCTGGCTCCACGACGGCGACAGCGACCGGCCGCCGCTCTCGGTGGACATCGGGGCCGAGTTCCTCCGGCCGGTGCTGGAGACCCACCGCCGGGCCCTGCTGGTGGTGGTGGACTGCCTCCGGCTGGACCAGTGGGCCATGATCCGGCCGCTGATCAGCGCCCGGTTCGACATCGAGACCGCCCACTACTTCTCGATCCTGCCCACCGCCACGCCGTTCGCGCGGAACGCCATCTTCAGCGGGCTCTTCCCCGCCGAGATCAAGTCGCGGTATCCGCAGTGGTGGACCGACAGCGAGGAGTCGAGCCTCAACGCGCACGAGGCGGAGCTGCTGACGGAGCAGCTGAAGGAGCTGACCGGCCGGAACGTCCCGGTCCACTACGAGAAGGTCTTCACGGCCGCCGACGGCGAGGGGCTGCTCAAGCGGCTGCCCGCGCACCTGGCCCAGGACGGCGTCACCGCCCTGGTGTTCAACTTCATCGACCAGCTGACCCATGGCCGGACCGAGAACTCGACCCTCTACGAGGTGGCCCGCGACACGCCCGCGCTCCGGAACCTGACCCGCACGTGGTTCGAGCGCTCGCCCCTGTGGGACGCGCTCCGTGAGGCGGAGCGCCGCGGGGTCCCGGTCCTGCTCACGACCGACCACGGCTCGATCCACTGCCACACGCCGGCCACGGTCTACGCCAAGCGGGACACGACCTCGAACCTGCGCTACAAGTTCGGCGAGGACCTCCGGGCCCAGGACGCCGACGCCGCCCTGGTGGTGGACGACCTGGCGAGCTTCGGGCTGCCGGCCCGGACCCCAGGGACCCGCTTGCTGCTCGCCACCGGCGATCGGTTCTTCGTCTACCCAACCAAGCTGCGCGAGTACCAGGCCCGCTACCGGGGCGCCTTCCTGCACGGCGGCGTCTCGCCGGAGGAAGTGATCCTCCCCATCGCGCTGCTCACGCCCCGGACCGGCTGACGGTGCGGACCGAGACCCGTCTCCTCCGGCTGGTCATTCCCTACCGCGGGCTCCTCGCCCTCGGCCTGTTCACGACCTTTCTCGCGTCGCTGCTCGACGGCTTCACGCTGGTGATCCTGATCCCGCTGCTCAAGCACCTGTTCGGGACCACCGGCGAGCTCCGGGCGGGCTCGACCCAGCTCGAGGCATTCGTTTCCCGGGTGACGGAGCCGCTCGTCGCGGGGCTCACGCCGAGTGAGGCGGCCGGCCGGCTGGTGGTCGTGCTGGTGGGGGGCCTGCTGCTCAAGAACGCGCTCAGCTACGCCTCGAGCCAGATCTCGGTGGGCGTCCAGGAAGGACTGGTCCGCGACCTCCGGACCCGGATCTTCGACCACCTGATGACGCTCGACCTCGGCTACTTCCAGCGGACCCGCGCGGGGCAGCTGATCTCGGGGATCATCACCGAGGTGGACCAGACCAAGACGGTCATCACCGCCTCGCTCCTGTCGCTGTTCCAGAATCTCGTGGTGGTGGCCACCACGCTGGTGGTGCTGAGCCAGATCTCGGTGCGGCTGACCCTGCTGACCCTGGCCTGCGTCCCGATCATGGTGCTGCTGCTGCAGACGCTGCTCAAGCGCCTCCGGCGGCACTCGCGGGCCCGGACCCACGAGCGGGGCGAGGTGACGTCGACGATCACGGAGCGGATCGGCGCCGTGCGCCTGATCCGGGCCTACGGCGAGGAGGCGCGGGAGAGCAAGCGCTTTGCCTCGCAGGCCACCCGCTACCGTAAGCAGGTCATCCGGACCCAGCGCTTCTCCTCGCTCACCAGCCCGCTGACCGAGGTGTTCTCGGGCTTCCTGGTGATCCTGATCATCTGGGCCGGCACCCGTCCGGACCTGATCGGGCTGGTCTCGCCGCTCGCGCCCGAGGCGATCATCGTGTTCCTGATGGCCGCGCTCAAGCTGACCTCGCCGCTCAAGACCATCAGCTCCTACCCGGCGGTGATGG
This sequence comes from Gemmatimonadales bacterium, assembly GCA_038240915.1. Classification (GTDB taxonomy): domain Bacteria; phylum Gemmatimonadota; class Gemmatimonadetes; order Gemmatimonadales; family GWC2-71-9; genus CAVVWJ01. The sequence continues at coordinate 2,380 of JBBRGH010000016.1, forward strand.
CGGTGACGCTGGCCAGCGCCGAGCGGGTGTTCGAGATTCTCGACGAGCCGAGCACGGACGTGGACCGCCCGGGCGAAGGCCCCGCCCGGTTCGAGCGCGACCTGGTCTTCGACCGGGTGAGCTTCCACTACGACCAGGGCGACCCGGTGCTGAGCGACGTGTCCTTCACCCTCCCCAAGGGCCGGGTGGTGGCGCTGGTCGGGCCGTCCGGGGCGGGGAAGACCACGCTGGCCGACCTGCTGCCCCGGTTCCACGATCCCACCGGCGGCCAGATCCTGATGGACGGCGTCCCGCTGACCCGGCTCACCCGCCGCTCGCTTCGCGCGCTGCTGGGCGTGGTGAGCCAGGATACCGTGCTGCTCAACGACACCGTCCAGGCTAACATCGCCTACGGCTCCCCGGGCGCCACCCGGACCCAGGTCGAGGCCGCGGCCCAGGCGGCCAACGCCGACCTGTTCGTCGCCCAGCTGCCGCTCGGCTACGAGACCGTGCTGGGCGAGCGGGGGACCCGGCTCTCCGGCGGCCAGCGGCAGCGGATCGCCATTGCCCGGGCGCTGCTGCGGGACCCGCCGATCCTGATCCTGGATGAGGCCACCAGCGCGCTCGACACCGAGTCCGAGCGGCTGGTGCAGCAGGCGATCGACCGGCTGATGGCCGAGCGGACGGTGCTGGTCATCGCCCACCGGCTCGCCACGGTCCGCGACGCCGACGAAATCGTGGTGCTCGACGCGGGCCGGGTGGCCGAGCGCGGCACCCACGACGAGCTGTTCCGGGCGAGCGGGCTCTATCGGCGACTCTACGACCTGCAGTTTCGCGACCAGGAGCCGGCCTTGGCGGGTCGAGTCTGACCGCGGGTTGTCATCGCGGGGTGTTCGGCTAGTTTCGTTTTCGTGGCGACCCATCTTCCTCCCGAAACCCGCGTGCTGCTGGTCGGCGCGTTCGACGACGCGCTCCACGCGCACGCCGCGCTCCGCCGCCGCGCGCTCGAGCGGCTCGGCTGCCGCGTCACCACCCTCAACCTGATCGGCACCGGCGGCTGGCTCAGCCGGCTTCGCCGGGTCGGCCTCCACGATCGGCTGGCCCGCGCCATCGCCGGCACCGCGCCCGTGCTCGTCCTGGTGCTCGAGGGCGCCCAGGTCGACCCGGCGATGGTCGTCTCGCTCCGTCAGGGCGGACCGACCTGGGTCAACTGGTTCTGCGACGGCCGCCGGACGCTGGAGGAAATCCGGCCCTACGCCGCGGCCTACGACACGGTGTTCGTGGCCGATGGCGCCACCGTCGCAGCGCTCGACCAGCCGGGCCAGCCGCCGGCGCACTACCTGCCCGCCGCCTGCGACCCGTCGATCCATCGCCCGATGCGCGCCCGCGACCGCTACCGCGCCAACGTAGTCTTCGCGGGCACCGCGACCCCGCACCGGGAGCGGCAGCTGGCGGAGCTGGTGGAGTTCGGCGTGGCGGTGTGGGGACCGGGCTGGCGGCGGACCAAGCTGCGGGACTACTGCCGGGGTGAACTGTTGAGCCACGAGGACTACATCCGGGCCTACGCCGGAGCCTCGGTCGCGATCAACGTCGCCTGCGGCGAAGGCGGCGGGTCCGAGCCTGGCGCCAGCCGGCGGCTGTTCGAGCTCGCGGCCATCGGGGTGCCCCAGGTCGTGGAGGAGCATCCCGATATCCACCGCCATTTCCGCGAAGGCTCCGAGATCCTGGTGGCCCGGACCGCGCGCGATCTCCGGTCGCTGACGTCCGAAGCGCTGAACGATCGCGCCTGGGCCGAGCAGGTGGCGGCCGGCGCCCGCCAGCGGGCACTGACCGAGCACACCTACATGCACCGGCTGGCGGCCTTGCTCAACGCGTCGGTCGGTCCCGCGCCGGTGCTGGCCGCGGGCTGAGCCTCGGCGGGCAGCCCTCCATTCCGCGGTCCCCCCCCAGCCTCACCACCCGTTCTCGAGGGCCCGGCCCGGCGGCAGCGCGCCGGTGGCCAAGTAGGCCCGGAACATCCGGACGTACTCCTCGGCCATCAGGTGGTGGGTGAAGTGCCGCTCCACATGGGCCCGGCAGGCGTCCGGATCGACTTGGTCGAGCCGGGGACGGAGCGCCACCAGCTCGTCCACGCCGTCGGCCAGGGCGCCGACCGCCGGCGACACGATCTCCGGCAGGGCTCCCCGCCGGGTCCCGAGCACCGGGGTGCCGCTCGCCAGCGCCTCCACCAGGGTGAGACCGAACGGTTCGTCCCAGCGCGCCGGCATCCACAGGCAACGCGCGTCGCTCAGCAGCCGCGCCTTCCGCTCACCGCCCACGTGGCCCACGTAGCGGATACCCCGCCGGAGCGTGGGTCGCCATCCGCCGGCCAGCAGGAGACGCCGCCCGGACCGCCGGGCCCCCTCGATCGCCCAGTCGTACCCCTTCGCGCGGTGGAGCCGGCCCAGGAAGAGATCGTAGTTGCCCTTCCGCCGGCTGAACCGCAGCTCCGACAGATCGATCCCGTTGTAGACGAAGGCCGTGGCGCCGTGCCGCCGGGCGTGGTCCCGGCTCAGGTAGAGGGTGTTCGGCGCCGACTCGCTGTTGGCCTTCCGGTTGCCGTGGAGGCTCCGGATCCAGGGGATGTCCGCCCCGACCAGCGGGGCAAAGGCCACCAGGATGTCGGTTCCGGGGCCGAGCCAGGGGCGGATATCGAAGTCGGCCCGGCGCGCCCGCGCGAGGTCGATCGGCACCAGCGTGGCCTCCGGCACCGCCGACCCAGGTCCGGCGAGCAGGGTCACCCGGTGGCCGGCGGCCGCGAGTCCGCGGGCGAGGTAGACCACGATCCGCTGGGTGCCGCCGTACCGCTCGACCGGCACGCGGTCCCAGATATAGAGCGCGATGTGCATAGGGCTTTCAATTTACCGCGGGCCTCGGGCATCTTCCCGCCGATGCCACTCCGCGTCCTGCAGGTGCTGCACCAGGGCGGGGGCGCCGGCTCGGTCACGTCGGCGCTCCACCTCTCGTTCGGCCTCGCGCGGAAAGGCGTGGCCGTCAAGTTCGTCTGCCCGCTCGATTCCGAGGTCGAGGCGCTGGCGCGGGCCGGCGGGCTCGAGGTCCTGCCCCTGGCGCTGCGTCCGGGCAGCCGGCGGGTCAATGCGGCCGGGCTGGCGACCCTGCTGGACCGCCATCCGGTGGACCTGGTGAATTCCCAGAGCGCGCGCGATCGCGAGGCGCTTACCTGGCTCTCACTCCTGGGCCGACTCCGCCCGCCGCTGGTGGTCACCCGCCGCCAGATGCCGCGGACGTTCTACGCCGAAAACTGGCTCACCGGCCGCGCGGCGGAGCGGGTGATCGCCGTAAGCCGGCCGGTGGCCCAGGCGCTCCGGAAGAAGGGGACCCCCGCCGCCAAGCTGGTGGTGATCCACAATGGGCTGGTGACCGAGCGGGTGGACCGGAGCGTGAGCCCGGCCGAGCTGCGCGACTGGCGCGAGCGGATCGGCTGGACCGCGGCCCAGCGCACCGTGGGGATCGTCGCGCGTGCCAAGGACCAGCGGGTGGTGCTCGAGGCCCTGCCGCGGGTGCGCACCCCGGTGCGGCTGGTGCTGGCCGGCGTCGGCGCCGACGACCCGATCACCCGCGCGGCCGGGGCGATCCGGGCCCCGCACGCCGCCGTCTGCCTGCCGTTCACGCCCGACATCCGTCCGTTGTACGATCTGCTCGACCTGGTCCTGCTGCCGTCGCGGATCGAAGGCTTCTCCCAGTCGCTGCTCGAGGCGATGGCCCTGGGCAAGCCGGTCATCGCCTCGGCGGCGGCCGGCAACCTGGATCTGGTGGCCTCGGGCGGCGACGGCCTGCTGGTGCCGCCGCTCGATCCGGCCGCGTGGGCCGGCGCGATCGACCGCCTGCTGGGGGACGAAGCGCTCGCCCGCCGGTTCGGCGAGGCCGCCCGTCATACCGCGCGCGAGACCTTTGCGCTCGACCGGACCGTCCGCGAGACGCTGGAGCTCTACCGTTCCGTGACCCGGCCGACCCCGCTTGCCCCGGCGCCGCGCTCGGGATGAGATTGTCCCACCTCAGTCTCTCCGCGGGAGCCGCGCGTGGTCCAGGTGTCGGGATTCACCATCGTCAGGAACGCGATCAAGCTCGACTTCCCGGTCGAGGCCAGCATCCGGTCGGTGCTGCCGGTCTGCGACGAGGTGGTGGTCAACGTCGGCCGCTCGGAGGATGACACGCTGGCGCTGGTCCGCTCGATCGACGACCCCCGGATCCGCATCGTCGAGACCGACTGGGACATGACCCGCCGCAACACCGTCCTCGGCCACGAGACGCTCCGCGCCATGCGCGCCTGCCGCCATCCGTGGGGCATCTACATCCAGGCCGACGAGGTGCTCCACGAGCGGGGCGCGGAGGAGCTCGCAGCCGCCATCCAGCGGCAGGACGGTGACCCCCGCGTCGAAGGGCTGCTGGTGCGCTATCTCCACTTCTACGGCGGCTTCGACACCATCGCCACGCATCGGCGATGGTACCGGCGGGAGGTCCGCGCCGTCCGGCTCGATCCGGCGCTCGACATCCGGCCGTACCAGGGCGCCCAGGGGTTCCGGGTGGGACCCGAGCACCGGAAGATCCGCGCCCGGCTGACCGGCGCGGAGATGTTCCACTACGGCTGGGCACGTCCGGCCCAGGCGCTGCGCGAGAAGCGCGAGCTCGGCCGGACGATGTACCCCTGGCGCGACGCCGACGAGCGGAAACCGCTGCTTGCGTGGGTGCCGGGGATCCGGCCCTTTCCGGGTGAGCATCCGGCCGCGGCCGGGGCCTGGATCGCGCCGCGCCGGCTCGATCCCGACCGCGTCATCGCTCCCCGGCGGTTCCGCTGGCGCTTTCTCCGCTACTACGTCTCAGAGGCGATCGAGCGCCTGACCGGTGTCCGGGTGTTCGAGTTCCGGAACTACACCGTCGTCTGACCCGGAACCGTCGAGATCGTAGCCCTTGCCCGCGAGGAGCAGCGCGAGCCGCCGGGCGTAGGTATGGTGCCTGAGGGCGTGCGCCCGGCCCGCCGCGGCGATCGCCTCGCGGTCCGCGGGTCGGGCCAGGTAGTGCCGCACCTGCGCCGCTGCGTCGGCCGGCGAGTCGTACCAGGCGCACTGCCGCCCGCCGGCCGCAAACCGCTCGATCTCGGGCACCCGCTGGCCCAGGTAGAAGCCGCCGGAGCCCAGCACCTTCCACATCCGGTTCGAGGCCGAGGCCCGGGCGCCGTCCTGCTCGGGGTGGGCATTGGCGCCGAGCGAGATCGCGGCCCCGCGAATCACCTCCGCCAGCCTCGCGCCGTGGACCGGTCCGCCCGCGACGGGCAGGTCGCGCGGGACGCCCGCCCAGAACGGACCGCGGACCTGGAGCCGACCAGCCTCGGCCACCGCCCGAAGCACCGGATAGCGATGCGGATATTGGCCGGAGCCGACGAAGCTGATGTCGCAGGCGTCGCCCGGGCGGCAGGATGGGGCGGGGGTATCGTACTCGGGATCCACGCCCTGGGGCAGAAACTCGACCTGGGCGATGCCGGCCGCCCGGAAGGTTTCCACCTCCGACAGGCTGGTGACGAACATCCGTTCGGCGATCCGCCCGAGGGACACCACCGCGCGTTTGGGCTGCAGGTCGAAGTACCAGAAGGCCCGCTCCCGGCCACGAAGCAGGGTCCGGAGCGCCGGCGCGCCCAGCCGGATGGCGTGGCGGGTGAGCAGCACAAAGTCCGGCGCGAACGCGTCGGTGATCCGGCGGACGGCCGGTCCCGCCAGCGGCCCGGCGTAACGCGTCCAGGCCACCACGTCCACCAGGCGGGAGGCATGTCCCAGTACGTGCGCCGCCCGAACGATGGAGGCCTCGGTCTTGTGTTCTCCCCCCGCTCCGAGCACGGCCACTCGCATGCGCCAAGTATAACGGACCGATGCGCGTCGCCCTGCTGACCTCGGCCAACGGCTGGCGCGGCTCCGGTGTGAGCTACGCCAAGCTCTCGCGCGGACTGGCCGAGCGGGGGCATGTGGCCCATCTGGTTACGGCGCGCCCGCGGCTCACCAGCCGGCTGGTCGAGGAGGGTTTCGACGTCACCGAGATCCCGGGTGAGGACACCGGGCCGCGGGAAGTGCTGGCGCTCCGCCGGGTGCTGGCAAGGATCGGGGCCGAGGCCATCGTCACCGACACTCCGCGCGACGTGCGGCTCTCGTTCTACGCCACGCTGGCCCACCGGGCCCGCATCGTCTACCGCTACAATCTCAACTATCGCCGGCCGCGGACCCACCTGGTGGACCGGCTCTACCTGAGCCGGGTGGCCGCCTGCGTCTACCAGTCGCGCTACATCCGCGACGATGCGCTGGGGCACGCCCCGTGGATGGGCCGGATCCCGGGCTACCATGTGCCCAACGGGTACGACACCGCGCGGCATGCGCCCAACCGGGATGCCGCAGCCGCCTTTCGCGCGGTGTATGGCATCGCCGAATCGGCCCGGGTGGTGCTGAGCGCCGCCAAGCTGACCCGCAACAAGGGGCACGACGTGGCCATCGCGGCCCTGGCCCGGATCCGACGAACCGGCACTGATTTAGTCTACGTCGCCTGCGGCGACGGCCACCTCGAGCCCGAACTGGCCGCCACCGCGCGGCGCGAGGGCCTGCCGGCCCTCTTTCCCGGCCTGCTCACGAGCGAGGACATGGTCGGCGCCTACAACGCCGCCGACCTGGTGGTGCACCCGTCGCTGCAGGAGATCTTCCCCAACGCCGTCGGCGAGGCGATGTCCTGCGGCCGCCCAGTAGTCGCGGCCGATGCCGGTGGCACCGGCGAACTGCTCGGCCGGGACGGCACGGCGGGTGTCCTGGTACCGCCTTCGGACATCGAAGCGCTGGCCGACGCGGTCGGCGCGCTCCTGGCCGATCCGCCGCGCCGCCGCGCGCTGGGCGACGACGCCCGTCGCCGGATCGAGCGCGAGTTTCCTGTCTCCCGCATGGTGGACGGCTACGAACGCGCGCTGGGTGAGGTGGTGAGCGGCGGTGGATGACGTCCGCTGGTTCGCGTCCAACGACTACACCGCCCTGGTGGTGCCTGAGCTCCGGCATCTCGGACTCACCGTCGCGACCGAGGGCGACGGCCCCGCCCGGATCGCCTGTGCCCTCTCGGGGCTGGCCGCGGAGGCAGCCTGGCGGTTCGCTCGCGGCCATGGGGGGAGGCTCGCCCTCTACCTCTGGGACCTGCCCCCCCAGGGCACCGGCCGTGGTCGGCCCGACCCGGTCTGGTGGCTGGGCGGGCGGTTCGTCCGGCTCCCCCGGCCGTGGGGCGGGTACGGCCGCCGGCGGGGCTACTACAGCCGGCTTCGGTACATCGCCGCGCGGGCGGACGCCGTCTGGGCGCCCAGCGCGTTCACGGTGGAAACGATCGCCCAACGCTTCGGGGTGACGGCCGAACGCTTGCCCTACTGCTACGACTCGAACCGGTTCGTGCCCGGGACCGCGGTGAGGGACGAGCCACCGGCCCTGCTCACTGTCTCGCGACTCCGTCCCCACAAGAACCAGGCGGTCGTGCTCCACGCCGCGGCCATCCTCGGCGGCAAGGTGCAGGTCCGGTTCATCGGCCGCGGACCGGAGCAGGCCGCGCTCGAGGTGCTGGCCCGCCGGCTCGGCGTCCGCTGCCGGGTGGAGACCACCGCGGACGACGCCGCGGTGACCCGCGCCTACCGCGAGGCAGCCGTGGCCGTCTGCCCCAGCCGGTTCGAGGGCTTCGGCCTGACACCGATCGAGGCCATCGCCTGCGGCCTCCGGGTCGTCGCCTCCGACATCCCGCCGCATCGCGAGTTCGTCGGCGCCGTCGCCCGGCTGTTCCCGCCCGACGACCCGGTCGCACTGGCCCAGGCCATCGGCGCCGCGCTGGGGGCCCCGTCTCCCGATCCAGCCGTGGTGGCTCCGCTCACTATCGCGGCCGCCGCGGGGCGGTTCCTCGCCCGCCTGGAGCCGCTCCGCGGCTAGATTGGGGCGCCATGTCCCGGCAACTTCTCCTCACGTACGACTTCCCTCCGATCGGGGGCGGCATTTCCCGGATGATGGGCGAGCTGGCCCAGCGCTATCCGGCGGGCTCGCTCGTCGTCTCCACCGGGCGGTATCCGGGCAGCAGGCCGGTGGACGTTGCCCTGGACAACCGGGTGCACCGGGCCAGCATTCACAGCCGGCGGCTGCGCACGGTGCAGGGGCTCCTCGTCTGGTCGCACCAGGCGCGAGCCGTCGCGCGCGACTTCGATCCCGAGTTCGTCTGGTGCGGCAATCTCAAACCGGCCGGGTTTCCGGCCGCCTGGATCGAGCGGCGGGACGGCACGCCGTACGGCATCTTCCTTCATGGCTCGGAACTGTTGCTGCTGCAGCACCGGATCCGCTCTTCGCCCCGGAAGCGGATCGCCGCGGCCTACGCGCTCCGCCATGCCGCGCTGCTGGTCTGTGTCAGCGACTGGACCCGGCGGCTCTGCCTCGAGGTGCTGGCCGAGATGGGGATCGCGGCCCCCTCGCCCGAGCTGCGCACGCTGGCCCTGGGGACGGATCCCGTCCGCTTCACTCCCGGCATCGATCCCGCGGAGGTCCGCGCCCGCTACCGCCTGGGCCCCCGGCCCTGGCTGCTCACGGTGGCCCGCCTTGCCGTCCACAAGGGGATCGACACCGGGATCGCGGCGCTCGCGGCGCTCGCAGCGACCCATCCGGACCTGGAGTACGTGGTGGTAGGCCACGGGGCCAAGCAGGCCGAGCTGGAAGCGATCGCCCGGCAGTACCGGGTCGCCGATCGGGTGCGATTCCTCACCGCCGTGGCGGACGTCGATCTGCCGGCGCTCTACAACGGCGCGGCGATGTACCTCGGCCTGTCCCGCGCGGAGGAGTTGCTCATTGAGGGCTTCGGCATCGCGCTCACCGAAGCCTCGGCCTGCGGTGTGCCGGTGGTCGGCGGGCTGGCGGGCGGCATCCCCGATGCCGTGCGCGACGGCGAGACGGGATTGCTGGTGGATTCGACGAACCTGGAGGCCGTGCTGGGTGCCGTGCGGTCGCTGCTGGCCGACCCCGCCTTGAGCCGACGGCTGGGCCAGGGGGGCCGGCGGGCCGTCGAGACCCACTACAACTGGGATCGGGTGACGCGGGAGGTGCGCGACCTGGGGCGGGAGTTCAGCCTGCGGGGATCCCTGCGATAGATTCCGACATGGCCACCCACCTGCTGCTCACCTACGACTTTCCCCCGATCGCCGGCGGCATCGCGCGCTGGATGGCCGAGCTGGCGCGGCGCTATCCGGCGGGGTCGCTGGTGGTGTCCACCGGCCAGCAGGGCGATGCATCCGACGCGGATGCCGCCTTCCCCAACCGGGTGGACCGGCTGGGGATCCCCTCCAGCCGGCTGCGGACGCTGCAGGGAATCCTGCTCTGGTCCCGCCGGGTGGCGGTACTGGCCCGGTCCACCGACGCCGAGTTCATCTGGTGCGGCAACATCAAGCCCGCGGCCTACCCGGCCAAGTGGACCATGGAGCGTACCGGCACGCCCTTCGGCATCCTGCTCCACGGCGGGGACCTGCTGATTCTGCAGCACCAGGTCCACCAGTCGGCGGTCAAGCGAAAGACGGCGGCCGCGCTGCTGGGCTCGGCCGCGGTGCTGGTGGCCAACAGCGACTGGACCCGCGATCGCTGCCTGACCCTTCTGAGCGAGCTGGAGATCGACGCCACTCCCGACCTGGTCCGGGTGGTACCGCTGGGCGCGGACCACGAGTTCTTCCGCCCAGGTCTCGATGTCCGCGAGGTCCGGGCGCGCTACGGCCTTGGCGAGGGGCGGTGGCTCATTTCGGTGGCTCGCCTCACCCGGCACAAGGGCATCGACACGGCGCTCCAGGCCTTGGCCCGGCTCCGCTCCCGCTACCCCGACCTCCGCTACGCCGTCGTCGGCAGCGGCGAGGACCAGGCAGCGCTCGCGGCCGAAGCCCGCGACCTCGGCGTGGCCGACATGGTCCGATTCCTGACCGAGGTTCCCGATCGCGACCTCCCCGCGCTCTACAACACGGCCGAGGTCTATCTCGGCGTCTCGCGGCTGATGGAGCAGCGGGTCGAGGGGTTCGGCATCTCGCTGGCCGAGGCGTCGGCCTGCGGCCTTCCGGTGGTGGCGGGTCGGAGCGGCGGCATTCCCGCCGCCGTGCGCGACGGGGAAACCGGGCTGCTGGTAGACGCCGAGCGATCCGAGGCGGTGGCCGACGCACTGGCACGCCTGCTCGACGACGCCGGGCTCCGGGGCCGCCTCGGCGCCGCGGGCCGCCGGGCGGTCGAGAGTCACTACAACTGGGATCGCGTCACCGGCGACCTGGTCCGGATCGGTCGGGAGCTCGGCAGCGGGGCCCGTCAGGTGGCCGGCTGATGTCCTCCGCCACCGGCACCCCCAACGTCGAGGAGTACGATCGCCAGTACCAGGTCTGGGTCCAGCGGATGGGTCCGCGCGCCCTCGACGTGGACTGGCGGCTGACCCACCTGCTCTGGCGCCACCGCGCCCTGCTCCGGCGCTATTCGCCCGAGGGCCGGCGGGTGCTCGATTTCGGCTGCATGGATGGAATCTTCACTCTCCGGCTCCAGCAGCTGGGCGGCGAGGCGGTGGGCTACGACATCTCGCCCGCGGCCATCGCCCAGGCCAAGCAGTTCCGCGGGCGGGCCGCCCGCCCGGTGTTCACCACCGTGCCGCCGGGGCCGGGGCAGTTCGACCGGATCTACTGCAACGAAGTGCTGGAACACGTCGAGGACGACGTCGCCCTGATCGGCGAGCTGGTGGGGTACCTGGCGTCGGGTGGGTCGGTGGTGGGGACGACGCCGGTGGGGCGGTTCTTCTGGGATCCGGATCACAAGCGGATGTACGACGAGGCACTGCTGAAGCGGGCCCTGTCACCCTGGGGCCGGGTCCGGCTGCACCGCTATTACCGGAGCCCGCTCCGGAACCTCGTGCCGCTCCGGCAGGACGGCGCGGCGGTGTTCATCTTCGAGGTTACGCCGCCGTCTCCTCCGGGCGCACGCTGATCGCGTCGGTCGGGCAGTTGAGCACGTAGGCGCCCTGCAGCGGGCTCCAGGTCTGCACCGGCGTCGTCACCTCGGCCTTTCCCCTAGCATCCAGCCGGAACACCTTCGGTGCCTGCACCACGCAGGTGCCGCAGCCGACGCAGCGCTTCTCATCCACCAGGACCCGGAGCCGGCGAGTGGGATGCATGCCGCGCTCGATCAGGTGGAGCTGGCCGTCGAGCTGGTCCAGGGTCTGGGCGGTGGACTGGTAGCCGGCCTCGATCAGCTCGGCCGTGCGGTCGAAGGCGAACATCGAAATGTGCTCCACCTTCGGCTGCACCAGGACCAGGGGCGGCCCGTTCCAGTCGCGAAGCTGCCCCTCGATCTGGGTCTGCATCACGATCTCGAGGCCGCGGATATAGGTGGCCGCGAAGCCTTCGGTCTCGTGCGCCTCACGCCGGATGCTGGTGGCGGCGACGTTGACGGCGATGATCGGGCCCGAGCCCAGGGAGGCGGCCAGCCGCACCGGCAGGTTCTCGATCACCGCCCCGTCCACGTAAGCCCGGCCGCCGATTTCCCGCGGGGGGAAGATGCCGGGCAGGGCGCATGAGGCGGTCACGGCGTCGGCCACCCGGGTGTCGAGCAGGCCCGGAAGCCCCCACATGACCTGCATTCCGGAATGGAGATCGGTGGTGTTGACCAGCAGGCGGCGCTTGAGCTCGCGGAAGGTGATGTCGCCGACCAGGCTCGCGACCAGCGCGTCGAGCGGCTCTCGGCGATAGAGGGCCGGGGCCAGCAGCCGGCGGAAGGCCACGTCCACCCGGGCCACCTGGAACACGTCCCGCCGGCGGACCCGGAGGGCCCGGGCCTCCATCCGGTCGGGCGTGGCGCCCGCCGCCCAGGCCGCGCCGATCAGCGATCCGATGCTCGACCCCACCACCAGGCTCGGCCACAGCCCACGCTCCTCGAGCGCGCGGAACACGCCGATATGGGCCAGGCCTTTGAGGCCGCCGCCGCTGAGTACGAGGGTGAAGGGCTTGTCCCGGTTCACTCGCTTGCCCGGGTTGAGGTGGCCAGCGTAACGTTCGCCGGGAAGAATTCGCAAGAATCATGCGCCGCCCGCGATAGGGCGCGACGGTGCAAGAGTGTGCGCGGTTCCCTCCCGGCAGGGTAACCCACGTCACGGGGCGGTCATGGCTTCTGGGGTGCTGCGAGAGCGGCTGCGCCGCGACCGATTCTTCCAGCTTGGGCTGGCCCTGGTGGCCCTCGTAGTCGTGGCCGCGGTGCTGGCTCCCTGGATCGCCCCCTTCGATCCGCTCAGGGGAGACCTGCGGAACGCCTACCTGCTCGACCCGGGCGGTCGGTTTCTCCTCGGAACGGACACCCAGGGGCGGGACGTCCTCAGCCGGGTGCTCTACGGGGCCCGTCTGTCGCTCTCGGTCGGGCTCATCTCGCAGTCGGTCTCTGTCACCCTCGGGGTGCTGCTGGGGCTGATGGCCGGCTACTACGGGCGGTGGGTGGACGCCTTGGTCATGCGGCTGGCCGACGTCACGCTCGCCTTTCCGACCCTCCTGCTCCTCATCGCCGTGGCCGCCGCGGTGAAGCCCTCGCTGCCGGTGGTCTTCCTGGTGATTGGCCTGGTCGGCTGGGCCGGCATGGCGCGGCTGGTCCGGAGCCAGGTGCTGGTGCTCAAGCGGGCCGAGTTCGTGCTTGCCGCCCAGGCCCTCGGCGCGCTGGACCGGCGTGTCCTCCTGCGACACCTGCTGCCCAATGTCCGCACCCAGGTGATCATCGCCGCGACGCTCGGCATCGCGGGCGCGATCATGGCCGAGGCGGCGCTCTCGTTCGTCGGGCTGGGCGCCCAGCCGCCGACCCCGAGCTGGGGCGCGATGGTGGCCGACGGCCGCGACCTCCTCCGGGTGGCGCCGTGGGTGTCGTTCGCACCCGGCATCGCCATCGGGCTGGCGGTCCTCGGCTTCAACCTGGTCGGCGACGCACTCCGCGAGGCGTACGACCCGAAGCTCCGCAGTGAGCGCTGAGGTGGGGCCGGCCGGCGCCGGCGGCCTCGATACCGCCGCGCTCCGCTCGGCCGAGTTTCCCTGGGCCGACGAGACGACCTACCTCAACCACGCCAGCATCGGTCCGCTGCCGGAGCGCACCCGGCTCGCGCTCGACGCCTTCAACCGGCGCCGGGCGATGCCGTTCCAGCTGCCTGATCGCGATCTGTTCGCCACCCTGACGGAATCCCGGCGGCTGCTCGCCGGGTTGATCGGCGCCAGGCCCGAGGAGATCGCCCTCACGGTCAATACCAGCTTCGGACTCGGCGTGGTGGCCCGCGCCCTGCCGCTCCGGCCCGGCGAGGTGGTGCTGGTGAGCGACCGGGAGTTCCCGGCCAACGTCTATCCCTGGCTTCGCCTCCGCGAGACCGGCATCGAGGTGGAGCTGGTGCCCACGACCCCGTCGGGCTGGCCGGACGAGGCCCGCCTGCTCGAGCGGCTGGAGGATCCGCGGGTCCGCGCGCTGGCCGTCTCGCTGGTGCAGTTCAGCAACGGGTATCAGGTGGACCTCGCGGCGCTCTCCGCCGCCACCCGGCGGACGGGCGCGTATCTGATCGTGGACGCTATTCAGGCGCTCGGCCAGCTGCCGGTGGACCTGGAGGCGACGCCGGTGGACGTGCTGGCGTGCGGGGGCCAGAAGTGGCTGCTGTCGCCCTGGGGCTCGGGATTCGTCTACGTCCGGCGGGAGCTGATCCGGGACCTCAGCCCGCCGGTAACGGGATGGATGGCGTTCGAGGGGACCGAGGACTTCACCCGGCTCACCAGCTACAGCGACACGCTCCGCGCCGACGCCCGCCGCTTCGAGCTGATTACGCTGCCGTACCAGGATATCGCCGGGCTGAACGTGTCGCTCGGGCTGCTCGGCGAGCTCGGCATCGAGCGGATCCGCGACCATCTCCAGCGGTTGCACGGGCCGATCCTGGCATGGGCGGCGCGGAGCGGCACGCACCTGGCCTCGCCGGTCGGCCCCCGCGGGTCCGGCATCCTCTGCCTCGCGCCCGCGGACGTGGGCGATGCCTTCCGCCGCCTCAAGGCCGCCCGGATCATCTGCAGCCTGCGCGAAGGCGCCATCCGGCTCAGCCCGCACTGCTACAATACGGTGGCCGAGATGGAGCGGGTGGTGGCGGTGCTGGAGGGGAGTGGGTAGTGTGTGACGCGTCCGACCGTTGCGGACCGGCAGCGAGACCCGAACTCACAACCGAATCGACATCCCAATGGCCAGCTCATTCACCGACATGCTCACCGCCGGCTACGGCTTCAGCGATCCCGCCGTGGTGCTGGGGGCCGCGCTCGAGCGCGACGGCAGCGTCCACCCGGAGCCGAAAGTCAGGATCCCGCTGGCGATGATGAACCGCCACGGCCTCATCGCCGGCGCCACCGGCACCGGCAAGACCAAGACGCTGCAGCTCCTTACCGAGCAGCTCTCGGCCCAGGGGGTCCCCGTCCTCGCGGCCGACATCAAGGGCGATCTGGGCGGGCTGGCCATGCCCGGCGACGCGAGCGACCGGGTGACCGGGCGGGCCAAGGATGTCGGCTGGAGCTGGAAGCCGGCCGGGATGCCGGTCGAGTTCGTCAGCCTGACCGGGAAGCAGGGGGTGCAGCTTCGCGCCACCGTGAGCTCGTTCGGGCCGCTCCTGCTGGGCAAGACCCTCTCGCTCAACGAGACCCAGACCAGCGTCCTGACGATGGTCTTCAAGTACTGCGACGACAGTCAGCTGCCGCTGCTCGATCTGTCCGACCTCCGGGCCGTGCTGCAGTACCTCTCGTCCGACGACGGCAAGCCCGCCCTGGCGCAGTATGGCGGGATGTCGGGCGCTACGGTCGGCGTGCTGCTCCGGAAGATGGTGGAGCTGGAATCGCAGGGCGCGGGCCAGTTCTTCGGCGAGCCCGAGTTCGACGTCAAGGACCTGATGCAGGTCACCTCGGACGGGCGCGGGGTGGTGACCTGCCTCGAGCTGAGCGACGTTCAGGACAAGCCGCTCCTCTGGTCCACCTTCATGATGTGGCTGCTGGCGGAGCTGTATCACAACTTGCCCGAGGCGGGCGACCTGCCCAAGCCCAAGCTCGCGTTCTTCTTCGACGAAGCCCACCTGCTGTTTGCCGACGCGTCGAAGGCCTTCCTCGACCAGGTCCAGCAGGTGGTGCGCCTGATCCGGTCCAAGGGCGTCGGCGTCTACTTCGTGACCCAGACGCCCAAAGACGTGCCCACCGACGTGCTGGCGCAGCTCGGCAACCGGGTGCAGCACGCGCTCCGGGCGCACACGCCCGACGACGATACCGCGCTCCGCGCCACGGTCCGGACCTTTCCCAAGACCAGCTTCTACGACCTCGAGGAGACGCTCACCACCCTCGGCATCGGCGAGGCGGTGGTGACGGTGCTCGACGGCCGGGGCTCCCCGACCCCCGTGGTGGCCACCCGGCTCATCCCGCCGTCGTCGCGAATGGCCCCGCTCACCCCCGAGGAGCTGCAGGCGGACGTGCGTCAGTCGTCGCTGCTTGCCGAGTACGGCCAGGCGGTCGACCGCGAGAGCGCGCGCGAGATGCTGGCGACCAGGATGGCCAAGACCCAGCCGCAGGCCGCCGCCGGGCCGGCCCCCGCACCCGAGGCGGCCCGGACCGGGAGGGTGGGGAAGACCATCGCCCAAGTGGCGGGCGGAGCGCTGGTCGGCGCGCTCTCCTCGACCATCGGCCGGACCGTGGGCCGGGAGATCATCCGGGGCATGTTCGGCCTGCTCGGCGCGAAGCCGCCGCGCTCCTCCAGCAGCCGGTCCTCCCGGTGGTAGGCCTGCCGGAGGCCGCCCTCTGACCCCGCCCGTCCGCGACAGCTTCACGGCCGAGGCGCTGCTCGACGCATACCCCATCCTGAGCGCGGAGGAACGCCTCGAGGGGTTCGCGATGCTGAACGCCAACGAGGCGGCCGACTTCTTCCTCGCCCTCAGTACCCACGACCAGGCCGGCCTGCTCCAGGAGCTCGGTCCCGAGCGGAGCCGGCCGTGGATGCGGCTGCTGGCGCCGGACGACGCCGCCGACGTGCTCCAGTCCATGGAGACCCGCGAGCGGTCCCACTTCCTGGCGCTGCTCGACGCGGCCACCCTGGGCGAGGTCGGGGCGCTGCTCGCGTACGCCGAGGACGCCGCCGGCGGCGTCATGAACCCGCGCTACATGCGGCTCCGGCCGGAGATCTCGGTCGAGGTGGCCATCCGCTACTGCCGCCGCCAGGCGATCCACGGGATCGAGGTCATCGACTACGCCTACGTTCTCGCGCCGGACATGCGCCTGCTGGGCGTGGTGTCGTTCCGCGAGCTGTTCGCCGCGCCGCCGGAGCGGCAGGTGAGCGACATCATGCACACCGACCTTGTCACCGTGAGCGACGAGACCGACCAGGAGGCGGTGGCCCAGCTGCTGGTGGACGAGGGCCTGCTGGCGATTCCCGTCATCGATGCCGACGGGCGGATGAAGGGCGTGGTCACGGCCGACGACGTGGTGGACGTGGTCCAGGAGGAAGCCACCGAGGACATCCAGAAGATCGGCGGCAGCGAGGCGCTGGACGAGCCCTACCTCCAGATCGGGTTCAGCGACATGGTGCGGAAGCGCGGCCGCTGGCTGGCGGTGCTCTTCATCGGCGAGATGCTCACCGCCACCGCGATGGGGTTCTTCGAGAAGGAGATCGCCCGGGCGGTGATCCTGGCGCTGTTCGTCCCCCTGATTATCAGCAGCGGCGGCAACTCGGGCTCGCAGGCGGCGACCCTGGTTATCCGGGCCATGGCCCTGGGGGAGGTCCGCCTCCGCGACTGGTGGCGCGTGGCCCGCCGGGAGATCCTCACCGGTCTGGTGCTCGGCCTCCTGCTCGGCCTCATCGGCCTGGTCCGGATCCTGATCTGGCAGGCGGTCGGGGGGGTCTACGGCGAGCACTACCTGCTGGTGGCGCTGACGGTGGCCGGCAGCCT
>JBBRGH010000017.1:0-18387 GCA_038240915.1 Gemmatimonadales bacterium
CGAACGTCGCAGTGGCCGGCAGGGGGAACACGGCCTGGATAGAGACTCCTGCCATGAGCGCGGCGCGCGGATCGCTCGACCGAAAGACGGTCGCGGTCGTATTGTCGACTGAGCAGGCCAGATAGAACACGCCGGGGCCAAGCTGCGTATCGGTGATGTCGAACTCCTGCAAGACGTTCGCGCCTGCCTGTGCGGTACTCCCCTTGGACACGAGTTTCGTTCCGTCCTCGGAGTACAGGCCCATATCGACGTTGCCGCTCACCGTCGCGCCGTTATAGAAAAAGAGCTTGACCGCGACGATGCTCTTGGTCAGTGTGAAGGGGACGTAAATCGCCCTGCTTGCGGACGGGTACGCCCCTGAAGTGGCGTTGACGAGGGTGTTATTCGTTGCGGAACACACGCCGCCCGCCGACTCCGGCGAGAAGGTATGGACCGTGACGAGCGGCGGCATGCTGGGAACGGGCCAGTCGCTCACAGTGTCACCCGTGTGCTCAGCCCTGCCACGGGCAGGTACGCGCTCGACACGGTGGCGAGTGTCGCGGCGGCGGGCAGGGCGAACGCGCTCGCCATCTGAGCACAGCCCATGACGCGCAGAAGCTGGACCGCGAGAGCGGCACGAAAGAGCGTCCCCGTGCCAGTGTCAAGTGCGACGGCCAGGTAGAACAGCCCCGGCCCCAGGCGCGTATCGGTGATGTCAAACGCTTGCAGAGCGCTCGTGCCCGCCTGCGCGGTCGAACCTTTGGAGACGAGCTTCGTCCCGAACTCGTCGTAGAGGCCTACGTCCACGTTCCCGCTCACCACAGTGCCGTTGAAGATGAAGAGCTTGACCGCGACGATGGATCGAGACAGGCGGAACGGGACGAAGATCGCACGGTTGGCGAGCGGCCAGACCGCACTCGCCGGTGTGCCCAGGTTCCCGCTGACCCCAGACAGCGAGGGGGTCGATGCGTAGCCAATTGCCGTCATCGGATCGGGCAGCACCAGGCTATTCGGCCAGTCACTCATGCGCGCCGTCCCTACTCATTGAAATCGTTCCAGGAGACCCACTGGCGTCACGAACACGCCGTTCGTCCTTGATGCGGAACTTGATCAGACCGTTCTCTCGGGTCATCCAGTAGTCAACGCTCCGTGGCATGGCACGCCTCCTAGTTGCTGATGGTGTAGCCGGAAATGTTGACTTCCACGTCCGCGCCGGTCGTGACACAGCGGGCGGTCACGGCGGTGTTCGCGGTCGAGAGGAAGAGTGGGTAGCCGCCGGCCTGCACCCAGCCGCCGCCGGCCCCCGCCGCCTGCATACTGATCTTGACGGTGGTGCCGTCCCTAATCTCGACCTTCGTCCCCACGGTGGCGTGCGCGTTGGAGACGGCGATCTGCGTCACCACGATGCGGATGCCGGCGCCCTGCGCGGCGATGATGTCGGCGGCCGTGGTGTTGGTGAAGTTCGCGCGACCGCTCAGGGTGCGGTCGTGAACCGCACCGGGCAGGACCACTTGCTTGCCCAGCGTGTCCGCGATGGCGTTGACGCGATCCGCGGAGGCGACGGCGGTGGGGTCGGTGGTGCGGGCCTGCATGCCGATCTTCGACGGGTTGCCCGAATCCACGGCGTCATGCGCCACGTCGCCCGCCGCCGCTGCCTGGGTAGCGAACGTGCCCGCGTTGGTGACGGCGTGCGACGGGACGGAGGCCAGCGAGACCGGCTGCGTGACCGCGGAGCCGTCGACCTTCCAGGCGGTCGTATTGGCGGTGTTGCCGGGCTGCACCGTCCAGGTGCCCGACTGGGTGACCGCGCCGATGACGGCCGAGCCTGCCGCCAGGGAGATACCGGTGAGGAGCGCCTTGAGGCGGTCCAGGACCGTGTTGGCGGTCGGGCTGGCCGTGACCGCGCCCAGCGTGGCCGTGAAGGTGGACTCGGCGAGCGGGTCGATGTCCGCCGAGTCGGCGCCGTTGCGGAGCTTGACCTTTGCCGTGGAGGCGGGGAGCTTGTTGATGGTCATGCGGGGATTTCCATTCCGCTCACCGTGATCGTGATGTCCGCCGAGCCATTCCAGCGCAGCGTCTCGCCGGCCGTCAGGACCACGATCAGCGCGTCGGATTCCGCGAAGATCGCGCCGCCGTCCAGTTGCGCGTCCGAATAGAGGCGAAGGCCCACGGCATCGGCCGTCGCGCCGGACGCGCCCAGCCACAGGACGAAGGTTCGCGACGCCCCGCTCGTGTTGACCGCGCGCACGCACTTGACGAGCGCGACCGTGGCGGTGGGACAGGTGTAGAGCGTCGCCGCCGCGCCCGTGCCGGCGACCGGCCCGGCCAGCCGCTTCGGCACGTCGCCGATCTCCAGCACGGGGGTCGCCAGGAGTTTCGGCATCGGTTAGCCGACCACCACGGCGCGATACTGATTGGACGTCGGAGCGACCGCGAAGCGTAGGGTGACCTTCCTAGAGGAATTGCACCCCATGTGCGCGAGTCGCAGGTTGGACAGCATGTTCGTCCCTCCGAGCGCCTTCGGCCGGATGTGGTCTAGCGTCACAGCACGACTGCTTCGCCCTCGTAGTTCCCTATCCAATCCCTCCCCGCACAGGCTACAAGCGGTACCATCACGCTCCGCCAGGACGGCGATGAGTTGACTACGTCCCTCTCCTTTTGGTTGGGACCGCAAGAGCGCCCGGCATGCATCGTCGCAAATCCGATGATCCCTCCTGGTCGGTCGGAACTCCTTGTCGCACACCGAACAGGTCGCCGGCGTCAGCGGGTCGCCGCGACGATGGCAGCGACCCGAACACCATTTCCTCTGATTCCCCGTGAGTGGAATGGCGCAGAAATGGCAGGTAGCATGTCGAATCGCGAGGTGCGGATACGGCTCAGCGGGCCCTAAAGCACCGGCATTCCTTGAACGCTGATAGTGCATTGAACACAGTCCTCGTTGACGCGCCTGCTGTCCGCATGCCGGAACGGAGCACTCAACGGGTGTAGTTCGATGAGCGCGCCGATACCGCACGATTTCCGCGGTCCCGTTCCGCGCCCAACGTGCGTAATGCATTTGACAGAAGCCACGCGCTTCGGCCCTGTTCGCGCACTCTCCCACTGAACAGCGTCGTGTTTCGATCATCATCCAATTACAACTGCTCTGAATTGGTTCAAGGTCGGAGCCACTGCAAACCTCAAGGTCAAAGTTGTCGTGGAGGTCATCTCCACGTCGCACAGCACCACGTCCCAGGGCGTGGTGGTGCGGTAGACGGTGACCGTTTTGTCGCGGCCGGCGGCCAGGCCGTGCGTCAGGACGAACGACGTGGCCGTGCCGTCGCCGATGTCCACCGCGTACTTGCCGACCCCGCCGAGTGCGGCCAGCGCGGCGGCGGCGGTCGCGGCCCCGGTGCCGCCGTGGCTGACGGCCAGGACGCCGGAGTTCTCGATCTGGAAGTCCGAGCCGACCTTCACGACGCCCAGGCTGGCCGTGTACTCGCCGGGGCCGCCGAACTGGCTCCAGACCAGCGCCGTCGTGCCGACCGTGATCGGGCCGTCGGTGGTCATCACCCACAGGGTGTTGCCGTTGACCGTGCCCTCCGACACGAACACCGCCGCGCCCAGCAGGTCGCCCGAGGAGTCGGCGTCGGTCGTGCGAGTCGGAGCACCGGAGGCGTTGACGGTGTAGATGCCGTTCTCCGCGCCGGCCGACTGGGCCTTCAGGAGGATGCGGTCGCCGGTGACCAGCGTCACGCCGTCGATCACATCGCCATTCTCGAAGGCCGTGGCCAGGGTTCCGTTGGCCGTGGTGGCGGCGCGCACCGCGTCCTTGGGGGCCAGGCCCGCGGCGACGGCATCCACGTAGCCCATGGTGGCGGCGTCGGTCGCCGCGGTCGGCGTGGCGAGGTTGGTGATCTTCTGGCTGTTGGCCGAGACGGAGCCCGTGGGCGCGGCCATCTGATCGAGGCGGCTCGTGCGGACCTGGGTGTCGAAGTCGGAGACGGTCGAGGCCGTCTGGGTGCCGGTGTGGTTGGCGCGGGCCAGCGGATCGGTCGCCAGCTTGGTGTTGGCGATGGAACCGGCGAGCATGGCGTTGGTGATGCCAGCCGCCTTGACGCGGATGCTGGGGTCCGCCGCCGTTCCAACGTCCTCGACAGAGGCGTTATCGACGGTGAGGGACAACACGCCGCTCGTGCCGGCGGCCATCGTCACCCAGGTGGTGCCGTTCCAGACGTAGGGCTTCTTATCGCCGCCGGTCGTGTCGTAGTAGATTTGACCTTCGACGGGCGAGCCGGGCGGCGAGGCCAGATTCTGGATGGCTGCGTTCTGGATCTCGTTCTTCTGGAGGTCGATCGAACTGCCGTATTTGATGGCCAACGGAGCCTCCTAGCTCAGGTACGCTACGCCCGAGAAGGCCGCGCTAAACGTGGCCACTACGGTGTTGGCGTCGGGATGGGCAAGCTCGCCCACCACGACGCGATCGGTCGAATCCTTGACGGTGACGTTGGGGTACCAGCCGAGGTTGTGGGCAATCGTCCAAGTGGCCGATGGGACGGCCTGGGTGTGGACGTAGGCCGGAGTGCTCGCACCGGACACCGTGGCCCACTCGGGCTCGGTGGTCGTGCCCGTGGAGCGCAGCACCGTCCCGGCGGCGCCCGGCGTCGGCGTCAGCTCGGCGATGCGCCTCGGCACGCGGATCGCTTGCGGCATCCCTCCCCCGTCATCCCCGCCGCGCGGGCAACAACAAAGGGCCAAGTCCCTGAGGACTCGACCCCGAACGCTCGGAATCCACGCCAGCCGCTTTTGACCCGAAGCGGCGCGGATATGCGATTGCTGCGCGTAGTTTACCGCATCCCGGCGGCCGCGGGTTCCTCCTCTCGCTCGATACGCGGCGGCAGCACGGTGATCTGGTACTGGCCATCCGGACGCAGCACGCCCACGAAGCCCGGCTCGGCACGCCGCATCAATTCCTTCACGCGCGCCAGCGCCCCGTAATCGATGTCGGCCGGCAGCAGGTCCGCCGAGGCGAACGACGACTTGCTCACGCGGACTTCACCGTTGGCGGGGTGGGCGAGACCCGCCCCGTGCGCTCGTCCTCGGTGAGCACGCGCACCTCGCCCGCGTCCACCAGGCTGGTGAGCGGGTCGGGCAGCAGCGCATCCGCCTCGAGGGCCAGCACCGTGGCCGGGCTGCGCTCGCTCACCGCGGCCAGCGCCGCCGCACGGGCCTCGTCGATGCGCTGCGCGCGGCGCGCCTCGCTGTCGTTCTTCTGCCGCGGCGGGTCCGGCAGGAACGCCTCCACGGTGGCGAAGATGGTGCCGTCCGGCGCGTGTTGTACATAGGCGAGTCGCATCGCGTCACTCCCATTCCGTCAGCTCGAAGCCGATGACCAGGGTGCCGGTCCCGCCGCCGCGAGTCGCGGTGATCGTGGTGGCGTTGGTCAAAGTCAGGTAGCCCAGCATGCCCGGGTGGTCCGCCCCGCCGCTGCTGGATGATCCCGTGTGTCGCAGCTCGGACTTGGCCGGGTCGACCGTCGTGATGGTCGCGGTGGCCGTCGTGCCCGTGATGGTGATGGTTCCCCGCTGCAAGCTCTTGATCGCCATGCCCACCCTCTTCCATCCGGTGTTGCCGGTGCCGGTCCGTTTCTCCCAGGTCAGGCCGTTGGTGATGTCGCGGTAGAGCGATCCGATCCCGGCGACGACGGCGCTCTCGGGCGACCCGGACCCGAAGTAGATGTCGTGCGCGCCGGCCAGCGCGTTGTGGACGCTGATGGCGGCGGCGACGGACGCGGGGGTGGAGTGCCCGCCGTGCGGGGCGGAGGCCGCGGCGTGCGCGGCGGCCCCGGCCAGGTCGGTGGCCGGGGCGTCCCACCAGTTGGTGGTCCCCTTGATCTGCTTGATGAACTTGGCGAGCCACGACCACAGGCTGGTGGGAGCGCCGGTGTTGGCCCCGCCGGCGAGCGTCGGGTCGATGGTGCGGTTCCCGATCACGGTGTCGTCGGCGACGCCGGCGGCGAGCTGGTTTGCAGCCGACACGCCGCCGGCGGCAATCTTGCCCGCGGTGACGGAACCCGCGGCCAGCTCGCTCGACCCGACGGCGCCGGCGGCGATGTGGGTGGCCGTGATCGAGTCTGCGGCGTGCGTGGCCGGGACGGACGCGATGTGCGCCGCGAGCCCGCCGGCCCCGCCCACGTCCAGCACCAGCCAGGACAGCGACGGGCCGTGGTAGTACTTGTACTGGCTGGCTGCGAGGTCGTACCACAGGAACCCGTCGTGGATGATGGACGGGTCCGGGGTGGTCTCGGACTCGTAGATCGAGGCGTGATCCAGGGCGATCAGGTCGGCCTTGACATCGTCCACCAGCCCGCCGCCGGGCGTGGTGTCGTCGCGGGCCGGCAGGTCCAGGCCATGCTTGGTGGCGGTCATGAATCCTCCGTCACGAGACGATCACCGCGCCGTGCGCGGGCAGCGTGAGCGTCGTCGCCGACCCGTCGCGGACGTGCCGCACGGCGACGGCGTAGGCGTGCTGATTGAGCAGGAAGGTCTTGGTCGCGCTCGCCAGCACCAAGACCTTCGGGTCGCTGCAGTAGGCCAGCTTGAGCGCGGTCCCCGAGATGAAGTGGTCGTGCAGCAGGCGGATGTTCGCGTGCGTCGGGAAGGGCGCACCGGTCGCGTACAGCCCGTCGTCGCCGGTCGGCGTCGTGAGCGTCTGGCACCACTGCTGTTGGTTGCCCGACCCGCCGTTGTTCGGGTCCAGGTTGGTGCCCCACACGGTGCCGGAGCGGAGCCCGAGCTTGATCGCCCAGTAGTCCTGGCTCACCAGGGCGCAGCCGACCCAGTCGTGATACGCCTGCCCCTGGAGAGCCTGTGGCTGGGTGACGTTGTGGTAGCGGCCGGTGAAGGAGTAGGGCAGGTTGAACATGGGGCTCGCGCTGTTGGGGTTGGTGGCCGTCTCGCTCGCCACGGAGGACTGCACGTAGCGCTCGGACTCGTACACCGGCAATCCGTAGCGCGCGGAGATGTGCGCCGCCAGGCGGGCATGCTCGGCTGCCCGTCGCAGCACGTCCTCGCGGGAGAGCGTGGCGTCGTCCGAGTTCATGAGCGCGTGGTCGAAGGACAGGAAGTCCACGGTGCGCGCCCCGACGCCGCTCATGAACAGGTCCAGGTTGGTGTAATTGTCGTGGAGCTTGCGGCCCTCGACGGCCTCCACGATCAGGTAGGGCCCGCCCAGCTCCACCGCGTCAAGGGTGCCGTCGGCGCGGATCGCGTCGTACCAGGCGTTCCAGTCGCTCGTGTAGGTCGGCATCTCCCAGTTGAGCGTGTCGCCGTAGCCCTTGAGCTCGTTCCAGAAGATCGCCTTCCAGGTGACCAGCGCCCCGTTGAAGGACACGCTCCCGTCGTCCTGGGTGGCGAGCGAGCGCGAGACGCCCACGTAGCGCTTGAGCACGTTCTTCATGAGCGTGGCGAGCTGGGACACCTTCGCCCGGTCCACGACGCGCTTGGTGTCGGACGTGCTGCTGGACAGGTTCGGGAACACGCCGGCGGCGGCGAGCATGTGCGCGGGCGCCTGGTAGCAGAGCAGCGTGATGCGCCGGATGCCCCGCGCGTAGAGCCAGCCGATGCGCGCGTCCAGGTTGGCCGTCTGGTCGAACACGGTCGGCGTGCCGGAGAGCGAGATGTCGCGGGTGACGCCGAAGCCCCCGACGTGCACCAGCGCCTCCGCGCCGCTGAGCTGCGCGACCGCCGTGTTGGTGCGCCCTCGCGGCGTGCTCGTGCCGATGTTCTGGTCCGGCGCGTTCTGGACCGGCACGATGCCGGGACGCCAGGAGCTGTTGGCGCGGTCGGGGTCGGCCTGGCCGGTGTCCACGACGACGCTCACCGTGTCCTTGAAGGACTCCGCGGCCAGGGGCACGCTCGTCAGTTCCGGGAACAGCATGCAATTGGCGAGCGAGCCGTTGCCCGCGGCGGATTGCCCGAAGCGCACGCGCCAGCCGCCCTGGGCGTAGGTCTGCGTGACGGACAGGAGCCGCGCGCAATCCACGTAGGCTTCGACCAGCGTGCCGACGTAATGGACGTGGACGGTGTACTGCGTGGCTGCCGTGAAGGTTTGCGCGGCGGAGCCGAGCAGCGTCTCGACGCCGCCGACACGCTTGTACAGCCGCGCCGTGTTCGGGTTGGTCGCGCCGCTCGCGTTGAGTTCCAGCACCAGGCAGTTGTCGGTGTCCGGCGACGCCGGAGAGCGGAAGTAGATGCGCTTCGAGTTGGAGGATGCGGCGGGCGTCCACTGGCAGACGGCCCACCCGTCCGAGGACCCGTTTGTCGCTTGTGCCGACGCGGTGCCCGGCGAGGACAGGTCGGTCGCGATCCCGGCGGACGTGCTCCACGGCGAGCCCATCGGCAGCACGCCGAGCGCATCGACGCCCCCGACGCCGTTGTAATTGCTGATGGTGGCCCACAGGTTCGCCGCGGTCCCTCGGCTGATATCGGGCCACAGGACCGTCCAGCCGTTGAGTCCGGGGCGGCGGGCCAGCACGACGAAGCCGGTCGTGGTGCGCGGGACGATGGCGAACACGCCGCCGTAGCCGCGCAGACGCCCCAGCCAGTTGGCGAAGGTCGGGTTGTCGGCGGACACGCCGTTGGCGTTGGAGGCGAACACGCGCAGGGTGTCCTCCGACCAGCCGACCGCGCCCTGGGACGGGGTGCCGACGCCGTCCGAGTCCACGCCGACGTAGGCGGAGCCCGCCGCGGTGGGGTGCGGGCGCACGGAGAAGAACATGCCGTAGCCGCCCGACCGCGAGAAGGCGGCAGGGGCGGAGAGCAGCGGGTCGCCCCAGGCGGGGCTGCCCAGCCCGCCGGCCAGCACGAGCTGCCCGCCCGAACGGGAGAGCTTGGTGGCGGAGTCCACGACCAGCGCCTGCGAGCCGCCGGTGCCGCCGGGCGCCTCCTGCACCTGGCCGGGCGGGAGCGACGCGGCGTCCACCGCGAAGTGGTTGAGATACAGCCAGGACGGGTCGATGGGCACGGACGGCGTGGCCGTGGTGAACGACGATTCGGTGGAGAGCCCCACGTTGCCGGCGGCATCCACGGAGCGGACGCGGTAGTTGTAGGTCGTGGAGTCCAGCAGCCCAGAGAGCGTCACCGAATGGGCGGTGACGCGCGGCGACGTGTCGGTGATCGGGGTGCTGACGGTGTAGACGCCGGGCGACGTGCCGTAGTCCACGCGGGAGTCGGCAGCCTCGTTGGTCGCCCAGGTGATCGTGGCCCCGACTTGCCCCAGGTTGCTGATGACCGGCGGCACCACGTCGACCGGCTCGACGGTGGTGGTGCGCGAGTGCCGCCCGGTGTGGCTGCTGGCCCCGCGCGACGTGCGCACGGCGGCGCCGCCCCCGGTCTTGGGGGTGATCGTCCCGATGTGCGTGGCGAAGTCGGCGGTCACGGTCGCCAGGGAGAATTCGCGGGTCCACAGCGTCCCGCCCGTCTTGACCGCCGCGCCGAGGGACGTCCCCACGTCGGTCAGGTAATTCTGATAGTGCCTCCAGGAGCGGTAGCCGGAGCCGGCGTCGGGGGACCAGCGGAAATAGGCCCCCGGTTGGTAAATCTGCCAGAACAGGCACAGGGCGAAGTTCTGATTGGGATCGGGGTCCGTCGAGAAGTTGCCCTGCACGACGGCGATCACCTTCTTGCCCGCGTTGAGCCAGGCGGTGATGTTGGCCATCTGAACTTCCGTGGTGGCCTGCGAGCGCCAGGAGGCCAGCGTGGACGGCGTGCTCCAGTTGAGCGCGAAGCTCTCCAGCATGAAGCCGTCCAGGCTCGCGCGCAGGGCCGACCACTCGTCGTTCGTCGTCGGCGGCTCGGGGGTGGTGACGTTGCCCCACAGGGTATTCGCCCAGCGGTAGCCGGCCCCGACCTTGGAGGCGGGCATGGCCGCGTGCCGAGTAGCCAGCCCGCTGACAACCGCCGACTTGTACGCGGAATGGTCGCCGGAGGCGACGCCCGGATACTCCAGGATCGTGCCCGTGTAGTTGCCGTGGTTGCCGGACGCGAAGCGGTTGGCGGCGTATTCGCAGTCCACGTTGTCCAGGAAGCAGCCCGCGTAGGGGCGGCTCGCGTTGTTGAACCAGAGGTTCGTCTTGGTGGCCCAGAAACTCAGCCACGTCGCGTCATCGGGCTTCATGGCGTGCGTGTACTGGTTGCTGTAGGGATCGATGGGGGCGGTCACGTCGTAGTCCTGGATGGCGTAGATACGGTTGCCGGGCGCGGCGGGCGTCCCGGTGTGCAGGAAACTTGACTCCGTGCCGGAAAGCGTGGCGTAGTCCGCGAGTTGGTACGCGGCCTGGTTGGTCTGCGGATACCATGACCCGTCACCGGGCGGGGTGCAGTTGCCCGCGCAGTAGCCGGACGCCTGGTTCGACAGCACGTACTGGAGCGCGTCCCCGGAGTAGCCGGCCGCGCGCATGGCCGCCAGGTACGGCTCGTCGTCCTGATTGAGGACGACGAGCGACGGCACGCTGGCCGCGCCCATCAGCAGCGTGCCCGTGGCGTGCGTGTCCGAAGGCGGGCGGTGGAAGAGGGCGAGCGGCGGTCTCGGCATATCTAATCCACCAGCGCGGCGGGCAGGCTGGAGCCGTCCCGCAGGCACAGCGCGGAGTGCAGGGCGGTGTTGGTGTTGAACACCGCGTTGGTGCCCAGGGTGAAGCCGTCCGCGTCCAGCGACGTGATGCCGCTGGTGGTCGTGGCCCCGGTGCCCGTGCTGGCATAGGCGGTGTTGGCCGCCTGCCCCTTGGCCTTGAGGACCGGCTGGTTGTTCCCGTTCGACTTGATGAGGATGTTCTGCGGCGCGAAGCCGACCCCGGTGACGGCCAGCGCCGCGCCGGTCCCGGTGTAGGGCACGACGTTGAGGATCGACGCCACGTCGCGGGCGACGAAGTAGTAATGCGTGCCGCCCGCCGCGTTGACGGCGGCGGCGCCGCCCAGCTCGAACCCCGTCGACAGGAACTGCTGGATGCGGTTGTTGGAGGACGCCGACCCGTCCATCGGGTAGGTCACGTCGCCGGCCTCGGCGTCGGAGCGCCACCACACGACATCGGCGGTGCGGTGCGTCAGGATGAACGTCGGCTGCCAGCCGATGCTGGTGAACGCGCGAGGATCGACGGCGTCGCCGACGTAGGAGCCGACCGCGGAGTCCAGCCCGTCGCACTGGATCGCGATCCAGTCGTGCGCGACCGCGCCGGCGTTGAGGAAGCGATCCAGCCCGCCGCTGTCGGCGGAGTTGCCGGCCGGCGTGACGAAGGAGCCCTCGGGCACGTTGATCGTGAACCCGGTCGGGACCGCCATCGCGGGCGACGTGGTGCCGAAGGGGCGCACCTGGTACTGCGGGTGTGAGTTGAGCCACAGGATCGCGCGCTGGCCGCTCGTCTTGACGATGAGCACGTCGATGTGCGCCAGTCCGGTGGCGACCGTGATCGCGTTGGTGGCGTGGCCGGTGTACTGGCCGCTGATGACCCTCATGGCTAGACCTGGATGTAGGTGCAGGACACGCCGACCGTGCCCGCGCCGCTCAGGTTGACGTTGACGGCCTGGTTGACCAGCGCGTTCTCGAAGTGCCCGTAGGGCGTGTGCTGCCACTCCCGCTTCTGGTTGGCGGCGAAGGGCAGCAGCGGGCTCATGTCGGTCGTCGCGCTCTGGAGCTTGATGTCCAGCGCGTTGCGGGTGTGGATGTACAGGCTCAGCAGCCGATTCTTCTTGGTGGCGTGCGCGGCGATCAGGGCATTGTTGCCGGAGGAGGTAGCGTTGATGAAGGCGCGCAGCACGTCGTAGCGGGTGCTGCCGATCTGGATGTACTGCCCGTCCTGCACCACGCCCGGCTGGTCGGCGGCGGAGAGCGCCGCCTGCGTCACCTGGACCGGCGTCACCGAGTCTCCGATCTCCACCCCCGACCCGTTGGTCAGCGTGGCCTGGAGCCGGCCGGCCAGGCGCGTCCGCACGTTCTTCAGGATGGCGATGACGGTGCCGTTGCCGCTGGACGCCTCGGCGTCGCCGATGACGCCCACGTCGGCGTTGAGCGCGGTGATGATGGCCGCGACCTGCGCGTCCGTGGCCTTGCCGGTGAAGGCCGACAGGACGGAGGCCAGCGCGGCCACCGCGGGGTCGTCCGACGCGAGCGTGATGCGCGGGGTGCCCGCCGCGACCGCGCCGGCCCCCGCGGTGACGCCGGCCTGGCCGACGATCAGGTTTACCTTCGCGCGGTCCGACTCGTCCCAGTCGTCCATGATCTGGAGCGCGGTGGTGACGGGATCGTCGGAGGCGTGGGTGACGCGCGGGGTGCTTGCGCCGACCGCGCCCGCCCCGCCGGTGATGCCGGCCTGTCCGCTGACGATGTTGACGCTGGCGCGGTTGCCGTCGTCCCAGTCGTCGATGATTTCCAGGGCGGTCTGGATGGCGGAGAGCATGGCCCGCTGCTCGGTGGAGAGCGCGACGGAGAGGGATGCGGCGTCGGCCTTGACCCCCAGGCTGGCGGGGAGCTTGCCGGACATGGCGGTGACGACGGTTTGCAGGGCGGTGACGGCGGTCGTCACCGCGTCCACCGAATCGTCGCGGGCCGCGACGGCTTGCAGCGCGGTGATCGCGGCGGTGACGGCGGCCACTGCGGCGTCGGTCGCGGCCCCGGTGATGGGGGCCACGCCCAGGCCGGCGGCGGTGCCGGGCAGCGGGCGGAGCTGCGACGCGGCCGCGTCGTACATCTGCGGGATGGGCTTCTCTTCTGCGTCGCGGAGTAGGACTTGCGCGATGTCTCCCACTGTTACTCCTCCTGCTCCTCGGTCAGCATGCCGAGCCCAACGATGAATGCGTCGGGGTGCGTGATCGGCACCACGAAACCGCCGTTCAATTCCGCGTAGGTGAGCACGTCGAGCGCGGCGAAGCCCATCAGGTTGCCCTGGTGGAACGTCAGCCCGATGCCCGTGTCCCACGGCGCCACCTGCCCGCCGAAGGCCGCGGGCATCGAGCGGTACAGCCGCCGCTCGGTCTCCAGGAACCTGGCATCCCCCGGCCAGCCGATCTGGCCGAGCTTGAACACGGCCCAGCGGCCGGGTTTCACGGTCAGGCTCGGGAGGGCGGTCTGCGCGGTCAGCGTGCGCACCATGCGCCGCATCGCCGCCCCGCCGAAGCCGAGCCGCCGGGCCAGGATGCGCTCGAGCAATTGCTGGCGGCGGTCCTCGGTCGAGAGTGCCTCGTCGACCGGCAGCCCCAGTTGGCGCTCCCAGTCCGCCAGGGTCCAGGTGGCGGTCGGGACGAAGCCCTGCGCGGCGATGTCGCGCAGCTGCGCCCGCCCGTCGTCGATCTCGTCGCCCAGCGCCCGCAGCAGCGTGTCCATCCAGCCGCGGTTGCCGCGCACGAACCACGGCGCCAGCATCCAGTGCGCCGTCAGGCGCTCGTAGGCCGACAGCTCCGCCTGCACGGCCACCGCTACACCCCGTCGAAGGTGATGGGCGCGAACACCACCTTCTCCGTCGTCAGCAGCGGCACGTCCGCGTGCGCGCCGTCCAGCAGGATCGTCCCGATGTTCGCCACGCCCTCGGCCTGGATGACCACCGCCTGCAGGTCGCGCACGATCACCGCGCCGCCGGGGTTGACCGCGTCCTGGTAGGCGACGGCCGCCGCCTCGGCGTTGGCCTTGGCCTGCAGCGTGCTGGTGCCCGGCAGCGCCACCAGGGCGGGGATTTCCAGCGGCAGGCTCACCTCGGTCGGGGCCACCACCGTCACGACGTGCGCGATGCTGGCCGCGCCCTCGCCCAGCCCGGCCGAGGCGAGCGGGTCCACGGTCTCCTGCACCAGGTCGATCAAGGGCGCGTCGGGGATCTCGCCGTCCTCGTCCAGGATCACGATGCGGACGGAGCCGTAGCCGTCCCAGTACGGCTCGATCAGGCGGAAGCCCACGCCGGGGATGCGGTCCACCACCCGCTCGTAGTCGTCGATGTTGGCCATGCCCGGATCCTCGGCGGCGCGCTCGAGCAGGCGGGCGCGGTAGGCGTCGTCGGTCTCCACGTCCGAGCCGCCCACGGCCGCCTCATCGTTGTGCACGTTGGCCACGCCGGCGATGGGGTTGGCCAGGAAGCGGATGGCCCCGGCCAGCACGTTGCCCCGCGAGCCGGCCGTCACGGCCTCCGCGGCCACGGTGACTTCGCCGCTGACCGTCTCGCCGATGACCACCTCGGCCAGCGTGGCGAAGCTGACGGCCGGGACGGCGAACTGCGCGGCGGTGGTGACCAGCGTGCCGGCCGGGATGATGGTGTCGTCGATCCCGTCGAACGTGACCGTGCCCTGCGCCGGGGTGGCCGCCAGGCGCGGCAGGCCGTAGTGCTCGCCGTGACGATCGAGCGCCCAGGGCGTTGCCGTGGCGATGAACTGGTCCTGGTGCAGCCGCGCGGCGGCGGCGAATGTCCAGTCGTACACCAGCAGGGCGTTGGCGTACGCGATCGCATGATCCGGCGTGCCCTGATCGGTGGGGAACCCCGCGGCCCGCATCTTCGCCGCGATCCGATCGAACATGCTCTCGGCGGTGGCCCCGGTCAGGAACGGCGGCGGCGAAACGCTCAAAGCCCCACCTCCACGAGTGCCTCGTCGCCGCGGACCGACCAGGCATGCACCTCGAACGTCATCACATCGTCCAGTTCCGAGAGCACCCGCACATCGACCCGTTGCGTGTCGGGATGCTGGAAGGCGGCGGCCGAGAGCGTGCGCCGCGCCGTGGCCTCCTTGATGCGCGTGTTGGGCTCGTCGCGGACGGCGGCCAAATCCGCGCCGTGCAGGCGGTCATAAATGGCGTAGGCGGCCCGCTGCGTCATGACGGCGAGCGTCACCCAAGTTCTCCACGCCTCTTCGCCGCTGATGACGACGATCCTTCCGGACCCATCAGTGAGGACATCTCCGCGTGAAAAATCCCACCCAAACATCTTGTTGTTAGCATCCGCTGCACCAGAAGTATCGTCAGTAACGACGGATGGCATGACCCAAGGGCCTTGGAAGAAGGTCATTCCAACACCTCATCCCTGGTATAATCAGAGCAGCAAAGTGCCCCGGCGACGTTCGAGCGCCCCGGGGCGTGGCACACGAGAGGTGACCTCGCATGCGCGTTCAGTGTACCTGCCGCATTTGCGGCCATGAGTTTTCCGTCAGGCCCGCTCGCGCCCGACTCGGCCAAGTCCAGTACTGCAGTTCTTCTTGCTACGGCGTAGCCAAACGCGGATCGCGCTGGACGGAAGCCAAGTTCTGGTCGCTCGTCAACAAGGACGGCCCTGTCCTCGCTACCTCCCCTGCTCTCGGCCCCTGCTGGCTTTGGAAGGCAAGTGTGTTCTTGAGCGGCGGCTACGGGCAGACGAATCTGGGTAATGGGCGCATGGGCAGGGCGCACCGTGTCGCATGGGAATTGATCCGTGGCCACATTCCGGAAGGAGTGGAGGTTTGCCACCGTTGCGACATCCCACGCTGCGTCAATCCGGACCACCTGTTTCTGGGCAGCCACCGTGAGAACATGCACGACATGTCCGAGAAGGGACGGAGCGCTCAAGGCGAACGCAATGGGAGTGCTACGCTGACAAGTGAGCAGATAGCCGACATCCGCGCGCGCTACGCTCTTGGCAACATCTTGCAAAGGACGCTGGCCACTGAATACGGAGTCAGACAGAACACAATCAGCCGGATCGTGAACCTCCGTCGCTGGGCGCATCTCTAGCGTCATGGGAGTGCCCCGACGATGACTGGGCGCGTGCCCCACAACAGGATCACCAACACGCGCGTGCCAGGCAGGTACTCCGGCTGGTCGAGCAATTCGGGCGGACGGATCACCGTGTGAATGTGCGTCCCGTGATCGCCCACCGCCGTCGGGTTCGTGTCCGTCATCGGGTTCGGCAACAGGTTGTGACGCAGGGTCATGTACTCACCGGGCGCAAAGCGCAGCTTCGTCAAGCTGTCGAGCACCAACACGCCGCCGCTCATGACCGTTCCCGCATCGACGGGCGGGATGCGCGCAGCATCGGCCACCGCCTTGCGCGCCGTGCCGTGCAACAGGGAGCCGAGGTCCGCAAAGGCGCTTTTACCTTCCACAGCAGCCCCCCTATCTCAGCCCGAGCGTATTGGCGCTGTGGAACCACTTGGCGGTGGTGCCCCAGTACTGGCCGTCGGACCAGATCGCGTAGGCCTTGGCGACGTTGTTGCGCGCGTTCTTCCAATGCGCCGCCGAACCACCCCATGCGTCGATGTTGATCTGGAAATAGCCATACGAGGATTCGATGGCGTCGTCCTTCCCGGCACCCGAATTCCAGGTGGACTCCAGGTAGGCGACGTTGGCAGCATTGGTCCACTCGGACCGCGGGAAGAACTCCGCGATCAGGCTGGCCAGCGGCTCCGGTACCGGCCCGAACTTCGAGGTCACGCCGCTGCCGTCGGCCGTGCCGCCGCCGCTCGCGGCCGCCTGCGCGGCGGCGGCCTCGGCGCACGCGGCATTGGCCGCGACCAGGGCCCGCACGCGGCGCACCGCGACGATGCCGCGACCGGTATCGAGGGGGACCAGGGCGCTCGGCGGGCCGGCGGACTCATACTGCTGATTGACGTTGCGGGCGACGACCGCGACGTGGCCGCTGACGACAGAGCCGAAGTCGCGCCGCTCGAACAGGATGAGGTCGCCCGGCTGGCGTTGATCGAGTGGCACGTCGAAGGCCGCACCGTCGGTCAGCATGGAGTCGGTGCTGCCCCAGCCGAAGTTGACGCCGACCGTCGCGTTGAAGGCCGAGGCCGCGAAGCCGGAGCAGTCGGTGCCCGCCGCCGCCGTGGTGACCGGAGGCCCGCCGCCCCAGGCGTAGGGGATGCCGAGGTGCGCGTCGAACCACGCCATGAGCTTGTCCGTGGCGCAGTTGGCACCGCCTCCGGTGTCGATGGCCCCGTACAAGTCGGCCGGCGGGGCCGGCGGGTCCGGGAACTTCTGCGCCTGGTACAGCGCCGAGCCGCGGTCGCCCACCTGCAGCGCCATCGTGCGCGCGTCCTCGTCGTGCGAGACCGAGAGGATCGTGTAGAAGCCGTCGAACGTCCCGCCGCGCAGGCGCACCACGTCGCCCTTGACCACGCCGGGCACGTCGATGACCGTGGCCGAGCGGTCGCGGTCGGGCTCGCGCGACCGCTCCAGCAGCGTCTGCGCCGCCTTCTTGGCGGACTCCGGGCTGTCGTAGTCGGCGCTCTTGACGAGCACGCGCCGCCCCACCTTCGGCCGCGGATCGCCGGTGGGCACCGTGATGCGCTGCTCGATCGGCGGACGGGCATCGTCCGACTCGGCACTCTCGTTGCCGACAAGCCACACGGAGCTCACCATCGACTCTGATGACTGTCGTTCGCGCGCGGCGAGGAGGTTGCCGCGGTCGAACGAGTAGACCGGGTCGTTCAACCCCGGGGCGACAATGGCAACCCTCCCCGGCTCGGTAGGCGATCCGGGCAACCATCTCGGAAGGTAGGCCTTGTCTCCCGAATAGAGTCCGTGCTGCAGGACTTGCATCAGCAGCTGCCCCATCGCCCCATCGAAGACGATGCGTGGCATGGGCACGTCCGGTCCCGCGATGTCGCCCCGAGGGAAGCCGTAGGCCTCGAAGAGGTCGGTGATCACGTCCTTTCCCGAGATGCCCTCCGGGTAGGACACTTGATCTTCGTGGCTGGCGAATTCGAACAGCGGATCGTGAAACGTCAGCGACAACGTCTCACCGTCAGGATCCAGCTCCCAATCTGTACAGGAGCCTTCGTAGATCGAGGTGAAGGTCTTGCCGCCGTCCTGACTCGTGAGGTGGTAGATCCGGCTGCCCAGGCCTGCCAACTCCGAGATCCATTCCCCGCGGGCCTGTTCTACCTTCGTCTGCCGGAGGTCTAGAGTCATCCGCTGTGCGAGTTCCGCGCTCGTATCCTCCAGATTGATGCCCACCAGCAGCGGGTCGGCGTTCAACAGGGTTCCAGCCGAGCACTGAATCCAGGTGCGAGTAACCAGGCTGCGAACGTCAACGGCCGTCATTTAGCCTCTCACCGGGACACCGCGCTCGCGGGGGCGCACCGTCTGCGTGTTCTCGCCGCCGGGCACGCGCAGATGCAAGCCGGCGGGCAGGTTGTCGAGGTCCAGGCCCTTGAGCACGTCGCGGTTGGCGACCGCGATCTCTCCGAAGCGCGAGCTGTCGTCGTAGCACCGCTTGGCGACGGTGGCGAGCGTCATGCCGCGCTCCAGGATGAACACGTCGGGCACAGGGGCCGGCGGCTCGCCCGCCCGTTGCTGACGGCGGGCCAGGTCGCGCCCGGAGCCCGCCCGCCCGCCGCCGCGGATCACGGGCGTCGTGCCCGCCACCTCGGCCGCCGTGCCGCCCGCCTCCTGCTGCGCGTCCGAGGCCGCGATGGCTTCCACCCACAG